>JBKJRG010000530.1:0-36372 GCA_046594805.1 Opitutaceae bacterium
CCTGCTGCATACGCTCGGGTTGGCGCTGGAGAGCGATGCGCGGGTGCTGACGCGGAAGCTCACCGTCTCGCAACGTGCGAAGCTCGAGGACGTCTTTCGCCGCCGCGCAATCGAGCGCGTGCCCGCGGCCTATCTCACGCAGGAAGCGTGGCTCGGGGAGCACCGGTTTTTTGTCGATGAGCGCGTCATCATTCCGCGCAGCTACTTCCTCGAGCTGATCGCGGGCGAGCAGCTCGAGGCCTGGCTGCCGCTGCGGACGAAGGTGCGGCGCGCCGTGGATGTGTGCACGGGCTCGGGCTGCCTTGCCGTCCTGCTCGCGCATCATTTCCCCGGGGCGCAGATCGATGCGTGTGACCTTTCGGCGGGGGCGCTGGAAGTGGCAAAGATCAACGTGCACGCGCATGGCCTGTCGAAACGCGTGAAACTTTTCCAGAGCGACGTGCTGGAGGCCGTGCCGCCCGCGAAGTACGACCTCATCCTGAGTAACCCGCCCTACGAGCCGAGCGCGCTCGTGGACGCGCAGGCGCCGGAGTTTGCCGCCGAACCGCGTATGGCGCACGACGGGGGGCGCGACGGGCTCGCAATCATCCGCCAGCTCCTCCGCCAGGCCCGCGGACGGTTGCAGCCGCACGGCATCGTGGCGATCGAAGTGGGCGGGTTGCGGCCCGCGATCGACCAGGAGTTTGCCGCGCTCGAGCCGCACTGGCTGCACACGGCCGACGGTTCGGATTGTGTGGTGCTTTTCCAAGCCGCGCGCCTGGAGTAGCGCAGGCGTCCCGCCTGCTAATTTTTGCAGAACCAAGAGAACGAAGACTCGGGGGTGTCCGCCTTTGTTTCCTTCGTTGTCTTCTATAAAATGGATTGAGGTTGCAGTTTGCTCCGTGACCTCCGTGGGCCGCGCTCCGTGCCCTCCGTGACAAAGATCGAGGATTGGGATTTCCTCCTTTCTGCCGTTTCTTCTTTCTGCCGTTTTCCGCTCCTCCTGGTTTCTGAATTCCTCTGCTATTTTTTCGCGCCATTCGCGCCTTCGCGTGAGCCCAAACTCCAAACTCAATCTGGTAACCAACACGGTATTGATGGTGTCCCGCACCTCCAAGACAGGGACAAGACAGCTCCATCGAGCGCCATCGAAGGGCTATCGAAGCTCCATCGATGATCCATCGAAGCGGAGCCGAAACGCACGGTCCGTTCCGCCGCTGCGGGGAATAGTCCCCAACTGCGCGGCTGAACCTTCAACCGGAGGACACGACCATGGCAAAAAACTATGCACGCCAGCGACCGCTACCTCATCGAAGGCAGACCAGCTCTCAGGCGCTCGCGAGCGCAGCCCCAACCTCGCGCGGTTTGGCTCCCGTCGCCAACATCCCGCGCACGAGCAAATCGACCGACACGTCGGGCCCGGCCGCTTCCATTTTGGCGATCCGGGACTGGCTGGAGTGCAGTTTCCGCGCGAGTCCTACCTGTGACCACCCGAGTCGCAGGCGACGGCCTTTGAGCTTTTCGGCGAGGGCCAGCCGGATGCTCACCATGGCGGCCTCTTCCGGCGCCAATTGGAGGAAATCGTCCGTCGAGCCGACTTTCCAGCCGGCCTTTTCGAGTTTCTTCTTTTTTTCGGGTTTCATGTTCGGATTCGGGTTCGTATTCGTGTTCGGATGTCCGCTTCGTGCGCGACTGGGGCCGATCAGGCCTGTTGTTCGTGTGCGCTTCGAATGTTGTTCGTATGGGCTTCGTGTTTGTTCGAATGGTGTTCGTGTCCGGTCGCGGTTCCTCCGCAGTCCTCTCGCGGTCCGCACGCTTTCCGCACCTGCCTCGCGGCGTCCCAAGGTGTGGGGAAAATTTCGCAGTACGAGCACAACGCGGACGGAGAGCGAAGCGGATACGAAGCCGCACGAAGGATGTTCGAAGGAACAGGTAGTAGTCATGTCAGTATTCGGTCCAACTTCCGCTCTGAGGCGCCACCAGGCGTCCCACTATCCGAGGCAGGTTTGTACCGAATACTGACATGGCCCCTTTTTCTGACTCAGTCCGCGAAACCCCGGATTTTGGGGTAAAGAATCAACTTGTAGCGCCCTGACCCCCCGTGGAGTTGCTCCACCTTGATCTGGCCCTTCAGCTCTTCCGAATAAACTGCTCCACCTTGATCTGGCCGTCGGGTTTTTCCTCGGTGAGCACTTCGAACGTGCCGGTCGTGCGCTGTTGGCTGCCGCCTTTGCTGTCGTAGAACTCGATGAAGACTTTGCCTTCCGTTCGGTATCGCCCGGCCCAGCCAGTGACGGGCTGCGGCTGGTCGTTTTCAAAATCGATCCGGCTGACGCTGATATTATTGGAGCCCAGGCGATGCTCGTACCGGTAATAGTAGTCGACATGCTTGAGCGCGATCGACTGATGCTGCTGCAGTGAGCGCTGAGCCTGCGCCACGGCACGCTGCGCCTCCAGCGGGTCCACGGCGGGTTGGGGCGTAGGGGAACGGGCGGGCGGCGCCAGACGGGTTGGCACCGCCACCTGCCGGACATACCTCGGATCATACCAATGCCCCGGCTGGTTCGGGTCCTGGACCAGGGTTTGCGGCCTGGAGCCACTGTATTGCGTCGAGGCCGGCGCAACCGAAAAGGTCACCATTGGCCCAGCGGGCGCCGAGGGCGGAATCACCTTCGGGGTCGCGATAATCGTCATGTTCTGGCCACTGACCGGCGCGCCCTTCAGCTGCGCCTGAAAGGTGGCGGGAACAAGCTTGAGCGGAATGGTCATCGCTCGCCCATCCGCGACCACGAGCACTGTGTCCGTCGACGCATTGTAGGTTTTGACGACGACGTTCTTCAGTCTGCGGCCGTCTGCCAGGTCGAGCCGGGTAAACTCAACCGGCGACTCCGTGGCCACAGGTGCCGCAGAGAACGATCCCGGTGCGGCCGACAAGATGATCAGACCAACCGCGAAGAGGCGGCGAAGCGTAGGGGCGTAGTGCGCTCGTAACATATCCTGTTATTTTTTGGCTCGCGACAAACCGGGTGATGCTGCCGGGCTTCTCGAAGTTTTCAAATCGTCCAAGAATTCTGACGGATTGCTCGCGCTTGTAATCAAAAGGTGATCACGCGCGCGGGTGCACGCGACGTAGAGCAAGTGCCGCTCGGTGTCATAGACCTCCTGCAAATCGGCGTCGTCGCCAACGGTTTCGATCCGCTCCTGCAACGGAATGATTTCGTCATCGCAGGCCATCACGGCCACGGCGCGGAACTCCAGTCCTTTGGCGAGGTGCATTGTGCTGATGGATACGTGGCCGCTGGTCGTCTCGACGTGTTCGTCGAGAATCTTGAACGGCAAACCCGATTCCTTCACCGCGGCCTGAGCGCGGACCAATTGCGCTGCGGATCGCACGAACACCCCAAACTCGTGTGGCAGCACGCCACCCTTGGTCTGTTCTTTAATCCACTTGGCGACGGTTGTCGCTTCGTTCGCCTCATCTTTGCACACCTGAAGGAGTGGCGGCGTTCCGTTGAACACGGACACGGTGTCACTCCGAATTTCGGTGTTCCCGTCTACGTCGGCCACCGCCGGCCCGAGCAGGCGGTCCGCCTGGGTGCGGATTTGGTGCGATGTGCGGTAGTTGACGCGCAACGTGCGCGAGCGTCCCCGGATGTCCACGCCCAGCGACTTCCAGGAAAACGGTTGCTGAAAGATGCGTTGCCCGAGGTCGCCAGCGAAGAACAGGGCATCGGGTCGGCCTCCACCCAACGCCGCCAGAAACCGCAGATGCGCGACGCTTAGGTCCTGCGCTTCGTCCACCACGACGAAGTCGAACACAACCTTCCGGCTCTTCGCGATCGCGGCGGCCAGCGTGCTGAACAGCTCCGCGTGCGTGATGAGTTTGCGGGTTTTCAAATCGGCGCGCACCCGCTCAAAGATTGACCACAGCACCGCGCGCTGCGCCTCCGGCAGCCGCGTTTTCCGGCCGAGGCGCGCGACCTCGCGATACGCTTCCCAGCTTTCCAGCTGCCAGGCATCCACGATCTGTTCCCATTCAGTGAGAAGAAAGTGCGCGCTGAATTTATGTCCGCTCACGGCGCTCGCGGCTTCTTTCAAGATTTCGCGCAGCGCTTCGCGGCTGGCGACGGTCGCCGGGCCGACGTGCGTCTTGTAGAGCCGGAGCCCGATGGCATCGATCGAATGGACATCGATCCTTTCGCCGAGACGCGGTTCATTGCCCAATAATCGTCGGAGCTTGGTTTGCAGCGCACTGGCCAGCGGGTCGGAAAATGTCGTCAGCAACACCCGAGCGTCGGGATGCGTTCGCGCCAGATACGCGGCGCGGTGCAGAGCCACGATGGTTTTGCCTGTGCCGGCGGAGCCGGACACGCGCGCTGGACCGTTGTAATCGCGCTCGACCAACTCCCGTTGCTCGGGGTGCAGGAACACGGTCCACTTCTCCCACGGAAATTCGAGTGCGCGCTGCAGCTCCTCCACGTTCGTCATCACGCGGAACCGGCGTTGGGCGTCGGGATGCTCAAAGGGATTTGCCGCGGCCACAATAGGCGTCGCCACGCGCGGTTTGCCGCCGGTGGCTAATTCGAGGAGCGCTTCAGCCGCCTCCGCGGGCAGGCGATCGGCGAGCAACAGCAGGCTGTCCTCGGTCGCCTTGCGCACATCGTTCAACCAATCTTGTGGCACGCCGTAGCCGAGGAGTTCGTCGTCGGTGGCGGCAGCGAACAAGGGCGGCCTCGGCGCGAGCGGGGTCTCCTTCTGCACATAGACCGGCACGGCAATCTCCCGCACGGTTTCCCTGATTTCCACCCACTGCGCGGCACCTGTCTTGGGATGGGTCTCGAGCTTCCGACGCTCCGCCCAATCGTAGGCCTTGTCGTGGTGATCTACGTAACAGAGCAGCAGGCTGCCGGCGGTCTTGTGGACGATTAGCCGAATGTCGGCGCTCACCCGCACCGACCCAAAATTCTTGTCCCGCGCCTTGTCGAGCTTGTGAAAGCTCATCCCGGAGTTGACCGGGTTCATTTGCAGATCGAATGCCGTCGTCTTCACGGCCTTCTGCTCGTCGCCGGTCAGGCGGGCGAGACTGTCCGTGAAGGTGTCGGCAATCCGGAAGTCCACGATCACAAAGGCCAGAGTTTCTCTCGATTCAGCCGCTTTTCGATTACGTCCTGTGAAACGGCAAAATGTTTGCTCAGCGGAATGCAAAGATACGACAGGTGGGCATCATTGAGTTTGTCCCGCTTGATGCCCGACTGCTCCACATCGGCGATGGTCTTCTCAAACTGCGTTTGCAGGGGGTCGAGCGGGACCAGCAAACGCCCGGCAAATTCATAGGCCTGAAACTCCAGGAACCCATATTCCCTGTCCGGCATGCCCTGCATGAACGCGATCCACTTTGCCGGAGTTTCGCGCGGGATATTGCCGAAGACAGCTTTATGCAGGACGTAGTGTCCGAGTTCGTGGGCTACGCTAAATCGCAGGCGGAGCAAATAGCGGTCATCCAGATACTGCTGCTTGTCCACCATGAGGGTCTTCCAGTCGCCGAGCAAAAGTGCGTCCACATCGGCATCCTGCCTTAAGCTGGCGACCGCCCTGATATCCAGGCCCAGGTCAAATTCGGCGATCGCCAGCACATCCAGAGGGATCGCCCCCGTCGGCCAGAAGCGCTGCCTGAATGTGTCCGCGGCGGCCCAGCACTGTGACGCATCAATATAGGGCGCCTTAAAGGTCCGCGGATCGATTGGCATGCGTCAGCTTTTCCGGATTTTATCGATGACCTTCAGCATCTCGGCTTCGGTCGGCTTCTGCCCGCGTAAGGTTCTGAAAAACGCCGGCAGCTCCTTCACGAGTTCTGCATCATCCATGATATCCTTTGGGATGATGCCCCGGTCGGCGGCGGCGAGATCGAAGAAAAGATACCAACCATCCCCTCCATCCTTCAGCCCGAGGGCCTTGGCGTAACGGGCAAGAATCTCGGTGTCTTGCGGCGGCGGAATGGCTCTCCGCTCCAAACGGCTGATGTTTCCTGGATCGGCGCCTGCCGCATCACAGAAAGCCCGGAGCGTGATTCTCTTCTCCATCCGCAGTGCTTTGAAATACACGGCGAAGTTTTCGTGGGGGGTGTTCATGGGTTTCAATGTTGTGGTTCCGATACAACAAGTGTTGTGTTGGTTCAACAACATTCATGCCTTTACACCCGGAACACCTTCATCACCTCATCGCCGAGGTGGTTTATGACTTTCACCGCGATGCGCCCGCTCTTTGGTTTGTCGAAGGGTCGTGACGTGTCGCTGTTCAGCGTCGCCCATGCTTCGGGATTTATCTCGGCTTTGAGCGTCGTCTTGAGCGCGCTGTAGGGATCGTTCGCACCGAGGAAGTAGGCGTGGCGGACGAAGAAGCTTTCTTCGTTGTAGTCGGTGTCGATAAACCAGCACGCGATGCCGTCGGCGCCGTCGCTGATGACTTCGCCGGTCTGGGGCTTGAACACGTCCACGCCGTTCACTTTTACGCGGAGCTTGCCGTCTTTTTCCGGCGATAGCGTGATGTCCGGCTCGCCGAAGATGACGAACAGATTCCCTTTGCCGGTATTCTTGAGATCCTCGGCCATGTGCAGGTCGGCGTTCATGCGGGCCTTGAGCACGAGCCCGTCAGAACACCTCAGGCTTTACATTTTGACTTGGTTGAGATGAAGCAGCCTGAGCAGCCCAATGCAGGCAAACGGGTTCTCGATGGGGCCACCGTGCTGGTCGCATTAGATCGCCGTTGCCACGTGCCGGAGGTGGTCGCATGAGCTTACTGTCAGCGAACCGCCGTTAGATTTCACCTTATGAGCAAAAATGCATGGATGATTCGCGCCGGCGAAGGCGCACACTTGATCGACGAATTTATCAAAGGTACAGTTACCGTCGGCTGGCGTGAGACTGGGGAGCTTACAGACAAATCGCAGCGCGACCTTCGGTTGCGGCTGGCCAGCGTATATCCGGAATCTAAGGCCGGCAAAAACCAGAATGTCGCATCGGTGCTCTGGCGCTTCGCTCACGTGGCCAAAGTTGGCGACACAGTTGTGACCTACGATGCCGCCAAACGAGAATATCTGCTGGGCGAAATCACCAGCGCCTATCGGTTCGAGTCGGATCGGAAAAAGCACCCCCACATTCGCGACGTGAAGTGGCAGCAGCGGGTTTCACGCGATGTTTTGAGCGTCGCCACCCGCAACTCGCTCGGCAGCACCCTTACGCTGTTTCTGCTACCAGAGGAAGCAGTGGCCGACCTTGAAATGGCAGCGAAAGGAGGTAAAACGGCCGAATCCCCTGGTGGACTTGAAGAGCGCAAAGACCAGCTCGTGCAATCGAACCGCGACGCGGAGGAACAAGCGCGGGAACTCATCCAAGATCGAATTCTGGCACTTGATCCCTACGAAATGCAGGAGTTGGTCGCGGCCGTTCTGCGCGCGATGGGATACCGCACGCGGGTTTCGCCTCCGGGCTCTGATAGGGGCGTCGACGTTCTCGCCTCTCCAGATGGGCTGGGCCTTCAAGAACCTCGAATCAAAGTGGAAGTGAAACATCGGCAAAACACCGCGATGGGTTCGCCGGAAGTGCGCAGTTTTATCGGCAGCCTCCGCGCCGGCGACCGCGGCCTGTACGTGAGCACGGGAGCATTTTCAAAGGAGGCAAAATACGAAGCAGAACGGGCAACGGTCCCTGTCACGCTAATCGATCTTCGGGATCTCGCGCAGCTGGTGACGGACAACTACGAAACCTTCGATGTGAAAGGACGCGCCTTGCTGCCGCTGGTACGAATCTACCGGCCGGCGGAGTGACATGAAACTCTTCGTCGGAGTTACCAACAACGAGTGGTTTCGATTTCTCGCGGAGCGGAAGCCCGACGAAGTGAATTTCTGGCGGCCGCGGAGTCAGATGAATTTCAAGGCGCTGCAGACCGGCGATGTCTTTCTGTTCAAGCTTCACTCGCCTATGGATTTCATCGCGGGCGGTGGAATCTTTCAGAAGCACACGTTCCTTCCCTTGCCACTTGCGTGGCAGGCTTTCGGCGAGAAAAACGGCGTCGCGGATTACGATACGTTTGAGCGGCGTATTCTCGAGCATCGCGCACCTGACGAACTGCATCGGCAGATCGGCTGCACGATTCTCGTCGAACCATTCTTCTGGCCGCGTGAGGAATGGATTCCGGCGCCCGCCGACTGGGGCAAGAGCATTGTCGTCGGCAAAGGTTATGACCTCGCCACCCCATCCGGGGCCGCGTTGTGGGATGCGGTTCGCACGCGTTTGGCTGGCGCACAATCGACACCCTCGCTCTCATGCGTTGCCGAAGGGGCAGCGCGCTACGGAGCGCCGGTCACAGTGCGGCCGCGCTTGGGCCAAGGGGCGTTTCGCGTTGAGGTGACAGATGCCTATTCGCGTCGGTGTGCGATCACCGGCGAAAAGACCTTACCCGCACTCGCCGCCTGCCATATTAAACCTTTTGCAAAGCACGGCCCGCATGAAACTCGCAACGGGCTCCTTCTTCGCTCGGACCTCCACAATCTTTTCGATCTCGGTTATCTTACGGTCACACTGGACTACAAAGTCGAAGTGAGCCGGCGGATTCGTGAAGAGTTCGAGAACGGGCGACACTATTACGCGCTCCACGGGCAGACGCTCGGTGTCCTGCCGAGCGAGGAAACGGCGCGTCCGGCAAAAGAATTTATCGAGTGGCACCACGGCATTTTCAAAGGGTAGGCACCCGATGACGTTCCCCGCGGCCGTGGAAGTTCTTTATGCGCTGAATGTCGGCGTGGTGAGTAGCGATGCAGCTCGGCATGAGCGTCCCCATAAACCGGTGATGCTGCTTGCCGTGTTCGATGCGCTCGCCACTGGCAAGGCGCGACCGGACCGCGTCGAATGGAGCGACGGGTTGCGCGAACGCTTCCACCTCTATTTCGACGTGGTCAAGTCGCACAACGACGAGTGCACGCCAGAGAATCCGTTCTTCTATCTCAAGAGTGACGGGTTTTGGTTGCCCGTCGTAATTACTCCGCATGGCGAAGTTGCACTCAGCACAACACCCCTCGTGCGCGATTCAGATACAGGCAAGGTCGTTGCACAATTTGTCACCGGATGGGATGTGCTCGTCGCCAATCCGGTATTCCGGATGGGCCTCCGCGATGCCCTCATCTCGCGGTATTTTCCTCACGCGCGCGCGGAATTGGCATCGCATTTCATTGAGCCATCGATGGGGAGCTTCTTTGCTCCGCCGCTCGTTGTCGAGGAACCCGAGGAAGTTCTCCCGGGCCGGAATGCCGCCTTTCGGCGGCAAGTCGTGGAGGTTTATGATCACCAGTGTGTCGCCTGCGGGCTCAGAATTAAGATCCCTGAACCGGAGATCACATTCGTCGATGCGGCTCACCTCGTGCCATTCGCCGAGACCCGAAATGATCACCCGGCCAACGGGCTCGCGCTGTGCAAGAACCACCATTGGGCGCTCGACCAACGCCTCATTGCACCCGACCCCCACGGTGTCTGGCACGTATCCCGGCGCCTCGAACCGAGGCGCTCGCGCGGTGAAGAGGAACTGGCAAAACTTGCCGGCCAAGCGCTGCTTCATCCTTCGGAGTCGGCGTTCGCTCCTGACCGCGTCAGTCTTACGTGGCGCTTCGAACGGCTGCTGAACTAGGACTTCGCTCTGCTTAATCGCCGACGGCACGGATTTCTAAAAAATGGACTCAATCGTCATCGGTATCGACGTCGGCGCGCCGAGTAAGGGCTATCATGCCGTTGCGCTGCGCGGGATAGAAGTGGTCGGGAAGTTTAAGTCGGCGGAGCCACTGGCGGTGGTGCAGTGGTGCGTGCAGCAGAATCCCGCGATTGTTTCCATTGATGCGCCGTGTCGGTGGCGGACGGCAGGCGCGTTGGCGCGCGCGTCCGAGCGCGAACTCGCTGGTGAACGGATCTCTTGTTTCTCAACTCCGACCGAGGAAAAGGCGAGGGGACACGCATTCTACAGCTGGATGTTCGCAGGACACGCGCTGTATGCCGCGCTGACGCAGGATTTCCCCATTTATGCCGATCAACTAAAGGGTGCGCGCGTCAGCATCGAAACGTTTCCACAGGCTGTCGCCTACGCACTGGCGGGTGGCATTGTCTCCGCGAAGAACAAACGAGCGGTGCGCAGCGAACTGCTCGCGCGGGTCGGTCTTCCGGTGGCCGAGCTTCATAACATGGACGAGATCGATGCCGCGCTATGTGCTGTGGCCGCCCAAGCTTTCCTTGCCGAGAAGTTCAAAGCCTATGGCGATGCGGCCGGCGGTTTCATCATCGTGCCGAGTGAGCCCGTCCCTGGTTTCGACTTTGACCGGTTTCGGCCTTTGGCTGCTGATCGGGACGACGAGCCGAAGAGAAGTTCTCCATTGAGCAGGATCATCGCCGGCTTGCCCCAGCTCAGTCCGGCTGAGCGTCAAACGCTACGTGCGCGACTCAACACCTTGGACCGTCTACCGGAATTCCGGTAGATGGAGATCGTGCCAACTCCTCGAATTGCACCAAAGTCGCCGCACCTTGGGAAGCATGTTCACCCTCTTCGTCGCCGCACTTGTCGTCCTGATCATTCCCGCCATCGCCGTCGTCGCGCTGAGGGCGAAGCAAGCGGAAGGGATCGGTGAGGGAGCCGAAAGCGTATGAAGGCCGAATGGGTCTACGTCGCCATAAGCGTCTATCTGGTTGGCTTCGCCGGAGTCGTCGTCGGACTTTTTCTTTGGAAGATTCGACGAAAAGGCGGTCGACGGCCGGTGGATTTCAAACTCTTGCGTGGACCGGGTGAAACGCTCCGTCGGCGAATCAAAGCCTTCGACGAGGATTTTGCCCTGAAGATGTTATTCCTGTCGCTCGTCCCGCTGTTTCTCACGGCGTTGCTGCTCGGACTGACTTCGAAGCTCGGCATCAAAACTTGGACGCAGTTGGGGTCCTGGATCGGGTTTGTGGTCGCGATATTTACCGGTGCAGCGTCGCTCATCGGACGTTGGGCATGGCGCGAAATGGTCCGCTATCGCGGAGATGCGCTGGGGTATCTGGGGGAACGCGAAGTGGCTGAATGGCTGCAACCGCTGTGTGCGAAGGGATATCAGATCTTTCATGACGTCCCAGGGGCGGGAAGAAAGGCAGACTTCAACCTCGATCACGTCGCAGTCGGCCCGACCGGCGTCACAGTCGTTGAAACCAAGACACGCCGCAAAGGCCGTGCCCGACCGGACGGCAGCGAGTATTACGTGAGATATGACGGCCAATTCCTCCATTGGCCTTGGGGTCCAGAACGTGACACACTAAATCAAGTGACTGCCCAGGCGGATTGGGTGCGGAAGCTCATCAAGCAGCGCACACTGATCGAAGTTCCGGTAAGGCCGGTGATCGCCATCCCCGGTTGGTGGGTGGAGGGAGAACCAACCGACGTGTACGTGGTGAACGCCAAGAACGTGGCCAATGCGGTCGAGCATCGTCGCGAAATCCAACTCAGTCCGGAGGAAATCAAGCTGATCTCGATCCAACTCGATACGCTGTGCCGGGACGTTGAGGAGTGAGGGCCGCGCCGAAGGGGGTCATGCCGTGAATCGTGACAAGCCGCGCGGGAGTGTACCTTGTTTCGGGTAGGCGCTTACGATTGATGCGCTGGGGATCCTGGCGTGCACTGGGGCGGGTGGCACGCAAGCTGAGAGTGGAGTTGCGGGCGACTGTTACGAAAGCGTCCAATCGAGGACCTTGTAGACAGGCCGAGCCGAAGGGGTCATGTCAGGAATTGGGAGCCGACAAAGACCTCAGGCTTCACCCTCACCCTGTTTGAGGAGTGTGAGCTGGATGGCGACGGCTCCGGAAGTTTCCAGAGTCCCGTTTACCCGAAATAGGATGAGCAAGGTGAGGGTGGAGCCTGATGTGTTTGCTCGCCGCCCTGACCCCGGGATCGTTCCGGCCACGGCCGCTGCAAACAAGCCGATCACGCCGAACGAGTCCGCCAAATCGGCACCGCCGTGTATCGGGACCTCGGATGGGTGTGAACAGGGGAAATCCGCGACTTGTTCTCTTGACCGATTTTTACGGCGGCGGATAGTCGGCTCCATAGCCCCCGCGAGCGGTTGTGCCCGCGTTTTCCCTTTAGTTTTAGCTGGCGGCACGTCGCCATGCGGGCCATCCGCCCATTGAATTTTTTCGGGAGCCCGTGTCCAGGCGCCGGGTGATTGCACTTAAACTCCAACCGTTCGAACCCCCCACTACCGATGCTCTGCCAACTGGCCGGGTTCCGCGCCTTCCTGGTTCTTGTTCTCGCCGCCTTGAATGCCGCCAATGTCGCAGCCGCCGACGGCACGGCCACGGTCTCGGGCCGGGTCAAAAACGTCGCCACAAACCAGTACCTCAACAAGGCCCAGGTTTCGGTGAAGGGTCATGACAACATCGCCCTTACCGACGAGTTTGGCAGCTATCGGCTGGTAAACCTGCCGGCGGGGAATGTCACTCTCCAGGTTTTTTATACCGATTTGGATGTGCAGGAGGTGGCGCTGCAGCTGGCACCCGGCGCAGCCGTGGAGCGCGACTTCGACCTGACCAGCGTCGCTCGTTACGGCACCCAGGCAACCGTGCAGCTCGATCCCTTCAAGGTGGCCGCCGACCGCGAGACCAATGCGCAGGCGATCGCAATCAACGAGCAGCGGTTCGCCTCCAACATCAAGAACGTGGTCTCAACCGATTCCCTCGGGACCATCCTCGGCAACAACGCCGGCGAATTCCTGAAATATCTGCCCGGCGTCACCGGGGAGTATGCGCAGCTCGATATCAACTCCGTGTCCCTGCGTGGCATCGGCGGCGGGATGACCGCGTTCACTTCCAATGGCGAACCCATGGCGAGCGCCTTCGTCGCGGGCCAGGGGCGGTCGTTCAACCCGCAGACCATGACTTTCCAGGACATCTCGCGCGTCGAGGTGACGAAAGTGCCGACGCCTTCGACGGCCGCCGACTCGCTGGCCGGTTCGATCAATCTGGTCAGCAAGAGCGCGTTCGAGCGCGCCCGCTCCCAGCTCCACTATGGCGTCAACCTGATCGGTAACGGCGAGAACCTCACGCTGCGCAAGACGCCGTATTCGGTGGGCGACAAGACCACCTATAAGACGCACCTCGGCGGCGATTTCGATTTCACGTGGCTCGTCAACAAGCGCCTCGGGATCGTCTTCACGGGACTCCACAGTGACAAGTACAACGAGCAGCACTTGTCGAACATGACGTGGAACACCGGCGGCACAGCCACCGGCGCGTCGATGGCCCGGCCGTACCTGCAGCAGTATTCGCTGACGGACGGCCCGCAGAACAAGGCGCGCACCACCGCGAGCATGAAGGCCGACTTTCGGGTCACCCGGCACTCCGTGCTGTCGCTGAAGACTTCGTTCAACCGGTTCTTCTCCACCACGGGCAGCCTGGGCTGGACCTTCAACGCCGGCACCACCGGCACCCCCACCGTGGCCGGGGGCACGGCGCTTACCTTCGGGGAAACCTTCACCAACGGCGCCTCTGGCCGCGGCACCGTGACCATGAATGGCGGCGCGACCTGGCGCGAAGTCGATACGACCGCCTCGAGCCTCAGTTACCGGCTGGATGACGGCGTCTGGCGAATCGAGGCGGGAATCAGCGAGTCCGTATCCGACAGCGCCATGCGCAATCGCGAGAACGGGCAGTTCAGTGGCTACGCGGTCGCGCTCACCGCCCCGGTGCGGCTGGTCTTCGCCAATATCATCCCCACCCGGCCCGCCAGCATTCGCGTCTTCGACGATGCGGGCCGCGAGGTGGATCTGTACGATATTCGAAACTACCGGGCGAACACCGCCAGCGAGTCGCTCTACGACATCACCGACCGGTTCCAGTCTGGCAATGTGCACGTCCGCCGCACTCTCGGTTTCCTGCCCGTGCCGGCGGCCCTGCAGCTCGGCGGTTCCCGCCGTAGCCAGATCAACGATACGCAATCCTCCAGCCCCGCCTGGACGTTCAACGGCCTGGACGGCAATCCGGCGACGGTCGAAGCGCCGCCCGCCAACACCCTCATGCAGGTCTACGTGAACCAGGACTCGCATTACGGGTTCCGCAACATCCCTTGGGTCTCGCCCAGCCGGGCCTGGGCCGCGCACCGGGCGAATCCGACGCTCTTTGCGCAGACCGACGCGCAGAAGGTGGCGGAAGCGCAGGGCCGAATCAACAACTCCGAACGGATTCGCGAGACCGTGTCCGCCCTCTACGCCCAGGGAGAGGCGCGCCTGTTTTCGAACCGGTTGAAGGTCCTGACCGGGGTGCGTTACGAACGCACGGCCGGCGACGGGGTCGGGGCGTTGAATGATCCCAATGCCGTGTTCGTGCGCAACCCCAGCGGGACCTTTGCGAAGAACGCCGCGGGCGCAAATATTCGCAAGCCGGAGGCGGGCGCGGCGGGGTCAATGGAGCAGCTGCGCCTGACCGCGAAGGAGCGGGCGGCGCGGTCCCAGCGCACCTATGACGGCTACTACCCCAGCGCCCACCTGACCTACGACTTGCGGGAGAACTTTCTCGTGCGCGCCGCCTATGCCCGCACCTACGGCCGGCCGAATTTCTCCGACATCGTGCCGCGCACGGTGATCAATGAACGCGATCTGACCCAGGATCAGCTGGATGATCCCAACGTCATCAAAGGCACCATCACGGTCCGCAACGCCGGCCTGCGCCCCTGGACGGCCAACAACTACGACCTTTCGCTCGAATATTACACGAAGGGCGGCGGACTGTTCAGCGGCGGGCTGTTCATGAAGGAAATCAGCAACTTCTTTGGGGACGCCGTCCGCCTGGCCACGTTGGCCGACCTCGACGAGGTCGGCATCGACGACCCACGGTTCGTCGGCTGGAATCTGTCCACCAAGTTCAATTCGGGCGCCGCCCGGATTACCGGGGCCGATTGCAATATACGCTACTCTCTCCGCGAGCTGGGCCGCTGGGGCTCGTTCTTCACCGTCTTCGCCAACGGCACCTATCTGAAACTGCAGGGCAGCCAGCAGGCACAATTCTCCAGCTTCATTCCGAAGAGTGCCAATTGGGGCGTTTCCTTCAATCGCGGCCGGCTCTCGCTGGTGGCAATGTGGAATTACCGTGGACTCAACCGGCGCACCGCGCAACCGGCCTTCGGTCCCGACGGGTTCGAATACTTCAACCCGGTGACGAAAATGGATCTAAGCGTCTCGTATCTCTTCAGCCGGCGCCTATCGTTCGTCGGCAGCATGAACAATGTTTTCAATCAGTCCACCGAGCTCATGCGGTACGGCTCGCAGACTCCCTTCTACGCCCGACAGGCCCGCACCGAGGAGTTCGGCGCCGGCATTTCCATCGGCATCAAGGGGTCCTATTAATGCCCGCTGTCGCGCCGCGGCGACAACTTTTCACCGCATGAAAACTGTTTTATCCGTCGCGCTGCTCGGCACGTTCGCCCTGTCTTCCCTGCACGCCTCGGTCACGGCGGAACGGGATATTCCGGCGCGGCTTTGGGTCCGGCTGCAGGACGCCCAGGGCAACCCGGTCACCGCGCGAGTTTACCTCAAGAACGAGAAGGGTGACTTCATCGTGCCCGAGGGCAGCATTGCCCGCGGCCGCGGCGAGCGCTTCTTCCATGCGCGGGGCCAGTTTCAGGTGGTCCTGCCCCAGGGGAAATACACGGTCGAGGCGGTGAAAGGCCCCGAGTACGAGCCGGTCACCAAGAATCTCAATCTGGGCTACATCGAGCTCAACGATCGCACGACGACCGAGACCCTCACGCTCAAGCGGATGATCGATATGCCGGCGCAGGGTTGGCTTTCCGGCGATGTGCACATGCATCCCAACCATCGCGAGGGCGGGCTCTACATGACGATGGAGGACTGTGAACTGCTCGCGGCCGGGGAGGACATCCGGGTGGCCAATCTGCTGATCGGCAACCGGCAGTACACCACGCGCGTCTTCGACACCGAGTTCTTCCGCGACGGCGAAGTCGATCCCGCCTCGAGTCGCGAGACCATGATGGTGGTGCAGGAGGAATTCCGGAACACCTCCGACATGTACGGCCACATGCCGCTGCTCGGAATCAAGAAACTGGTCGAACCGTTCTTTTCCGGCGAGCGGCCTTACTGGGAGGACTACCCGCCAAATTACTCGACCGCGAAGCGCGTGCAGGAGATGGGCGGCGTGGTCAGCTATGCGCATCCCGCGACGCGGCTGGGCGTGCTGATCGGGCCCCAACAGGCCCGGGAGGGTCCGATCGATCTGGCGCTGGGGGTCATCAACGCCCTCGACGTGCTCAGCAATTCCGACGAGGACGCAACGTCGTACCTTTATTATCGCGTGCTCAATTCCGGTCTGCGCTGCGCCGCCTTGGCGGGCACCGACACCCAAATGGACGCCACCGACAACAGTTCGATCCCCGGCGGCGGCCGCGTGTACGTGAAAGTCGATCCGCCGCTCACGTACCCGAAGTGGATCGAGGGTATCCGCGCCGGGCGGACGTTTGTCTCGAACGGCCCGATGCTTTTCCTCGATGTCGACGGCAAGGGGCCCGGCGGTGATATCCGGCTCGCTGGCCCGGCCCGGCTGACGGTTTCCGCCGAGGCGCACTCCCTCCCGCCGATGCAGGCCCTCGAGTTGATCGTCAACGGCGAGGTGGTCGCGAAGGCCGAGCCCACCGCGGAGGGTACGCGGGCGAAGCTGTCGCATGTCCTCCCAGTCGACGGCAGCGCCTGGATCGCGGCGCGGGTGCGCGGCGCCGGGCACCGGCGGGTGACGAATGATTCCCACCTCTTCGCGCACACCAGCCCGGTTTACGTCACCCGCGACAACAAGCCGGTCGCAATTCCGAAGGACGCGAAGATCGTGCTCGGATGGATCGACCGCCTGATCGAGGATGTCAAAAAGTCGCCGCGCTTCGCCAGGGAGGCGCACCGCCAGGAAGTCCTCGAAATTTTCCACCGGGGCCGCAGTCATTACGAAAAAATCGCAGCCGGCCAGTAGCGGATCGCTTTCGCCGCCGCGTTACCTTGCGACTTCTCTCCTGCGAGGCGGTGAGAGGGTCACGACGCGCAGCGCGAACGCACTACGGCGTACGCGTGAAACTTGCCCAGACGACATTAACGGAAACGGACCGGACAATCCGCGCTTCCGGGCCGAGCCGTAAGGGGTGGAGGCGCGCTACAGATTAATGTCTCAAGCCTGCCCGCCAGGAAGTCGGCCCCGGAAAAACTGACGTTCGCCGCCGCACTGAGTCCCTCGTTGCGGCCTGGCGTTTTCAACGGTCGCCTCTACCCAATTCATGGCACCAGCGGTTTTGTCTCGATTCCTGACGCGACCCTTTTTGGAGTTCTCTTTTTGGAGTTCCCAATGCGGCTTGAGGTCAAGCCGTCCCACCGTTACCGAAATCGGCATGTCTTCGACCCCGAACTCCCCGCGCGTTTCGCGCCGTCATTTCCTGCAACTCGTCTCCGCCGCCGGCGTCGGCGTCCTCGGTTTCCCCGCCATCCTGCGGAGCGCCTCGGCGGGGGATAAACTCAAGATTGCGGTCATCGGTTGCGGCGGACGCGGCGCTTCCAACTGGGGCGAGATGACCGGCGAAAATATCGTCGCGCTCTGCGACGTGAACGAAAAAAATCTCCAGGCCGCGTCGGTAAAGTGCCCGAACGCGAAACATTTTCGCGACTACCGGAAGATGTATGAGTCGCTCCAGGATTCCGATTTCGACGCGGTGGTGGTTTCCACGACGGAGCACACGCATGCGTTCGCCACGCTGCCGGCATTGAAACGGAAGAAACACGTTTACTGCGAAAAGCCGCTGACGCGCGACGTGCACGAAGCGCGCATCATCACCGAGGCGGCAAAAGCCGCGGGCGTCGCCACGCAGATGGGCACCCAGATTCACGCCACCGCCAATTACCGCCGCGTGGTCGAGCTCGTGCAGAGCGGCGCGATCGGCGCGGTCCGCGAAGCGCATGTATGGGTGAACCGCACCTGGGGCTGGCAGTCGCCGGAGGACGCCGCAAAATACCAGGATCGCGTCAGCACCCAGGAGCGCCCGACGACCGTGGATCCCGTCCCGCCCGAGCTCGACTGGGATCTGTGGATCGGGCCCGCGCCGTTCCGGCCGTTCAATCAAGCCTACATTCCCGGCAACAAATGGTATCGCTGGTGGGATTTCGGCAACGGGACCATGAGCGATCTCGGCTCGCACTACAACGACCTGCCGTTCTGGGCGCTCAACCTCGATGCTCCGCAATCCATCGAAGCCCAGGGTCCGCCCCCGCACCCGGAGATCGCGCCGGCGACCATGAGCGCGACGTATTCGTATGCCGCGCGCGGCTCGCGCCCCGCCGTGAAGCTAACGTGGTATCAGGGGCAAATGAAACCGCCGCAATGGGAGGAGAAACAGATCCCGCAGTGGCCGGACGGCCATCTCTTCGTCGGTGACAAAGGCATGCTGCTCTCGAATTACTCGAAGCATCTGCTGCTGCCCGAAGACAAATTCAAGGACTTCACCCCGCCGCCGAAGACGATCCCGGATTCGCTGGGGCACCACAAGGAGTTCCTGCACGCATGCAAAACAGGGGCGCCGACGACGTGTCATTTCGGATACAGCGGCCCGCTCACGGAGGCGAACCACCTTGGCAATGTCGCCTACCGCGCCGGCAGGAAGATCGAGTGGGACGCGAAGACGATGAAAATCAAAAACGCGCCCGAGGCGGAGCGGTTTCTGAAACGGAGTTATCGCGAAGGCTGGAAGCTGGTATGAATATGCGGGAACGCGTTGGAGGCCTTCGCCCCATGAAATCACTGCTCGCCGGCTTCACGTTAGTCATCACCTGCGGCGCGGCGCTGGCACAGCCCGCGCCGCTCCAGCTGACTCGCGAGCGCAACCTCCTCACCATCACGGGCGGCACCCTGCCCGGCCCGATCACGATCAATTACATCGAGGCGTATGCGCGCGCCGGATCGACGCATCGCAACTGGCGCGTCGAAACCGTCATCGCGCACAAATCAGAAGTCATTTCCACCCGCGGCGACAGTTCGGAGATCAAGATGCGTGACACGCTCGTCGACGGCGTCATCGTCGACCATACGATCACCGCACGCGCGGACGAAGTGGATTTTCGTCTCGTCGCGCGCAATCCCACGGATCGCGAATCGGAAGCGCAGTGGGCCCAACCGTGCGTGCGGATCGATCAATTCACCGGTTGCAGCAAAACCGACGCGCTGGCGCTCGTGCCGGCCTACGCGCGCCAGTGTTTCCTTTTCATCGGCGGCAAATTGACGATGCTGCCGACCGAGCCGTGGGCGACCGACGCCGTCTACAAACCGGGTCAGGTCTATTGCCCCGCGCAGGTGGACCGTAACGACGTGAATCCGCGCCCCCTCAGCTCGCTCGTGCCCTCGAGCGGCCTGTGCGGCGCGTTTTCCGCCGACGGCAAACAAATCTTCGCGACCGCGTGGGAGCCGTATCAGGAAATTTTCCAGGGCGTGATCGCGTGCCTGCACAACGATTTTCGCATCGGCGGGCTCAAGGCCGGCGCGACGAAATCGATCCGCGGCAAAATCTACATCGTGCCCGCCGACCGCGCCGCGCTCGTCGCGCGCTTCAATCGCGATTTTCCCGAGCAGGCGACAAAGTGATCGGGATAGCCCCGCGCCTACGGGCTACGGCTGCGTTTGAGGAGTGTGCGCAGGATGGCGACGGCTTCGGAAGTTTCCCAGAGTCGCGGTTACCCGAAATTGGATGAGCAGGGTGACGGTGAAGCCTGAGGTGTTTGCTCGCCGCTTCGCTTATAAACTCTGTTCGGGCGTTTTTGCCACTTGGGCTGCCGGGTCCTCACTCACCACCACCGTCGGTGTGGCCTCGGCTGCGGGGGCGGGCGGGCCGACCTTCTTGTCGGTTTTGCCCTCGTCCACCTTTTTCTCTTCGCCGATGGCGGGCAGGGCATCGGGGGAGATCCACCCCTTTTCGGCGGCATGCTTCGCGCAGCCGAGTGTGTGGTCGGCCAGGATGAGGGTGGAATGGGCGGCAAGGATCTCCTCCGCGAGACCGCGGATGGCGGCGGAGCGCTCCGGCTGCGCGTGCACGTTCCTGATATAGACCGCGAGCACGCGGGAGGGATGGGCGGCCACCACCTGGTGGTAGATCTCGGGATCTTCCTGGGTCGAGTCGCCGATCAGGATAAAAGGCAGCGAGGGGTAGATGGCGAAGATCCGCGTGATGTGGGAAAGCTTGTGGGTGTGGTGCCCTTTCGAGGCGTGGGCGCCCGGCCGAAGATCCCAGTCGCGCAGCAACACCGGACCCGCGGGGATCGCCTGCAGGTCGAGAAAGTCCGCGATGACGTCGTAGAGATTCCAGGGACTGCTGGAGACATAAAAGATAGGGTTCGCCGCGCTGGCCCCCTCGCCTTGCGGGCCGTGGTGAAGTGCCCGGTAAAACGCCGCGACGCCCGGAAAAGGGAGCCGGGTGCGGGCGTTGCCGAACGCGATGTTGCGCGCAGCCTGCACCAGGTTGGCGACATTCGACTGGAGGACGGTGTCGTCGATATCGCTGATCACGCCGAACGTGGCGGACGCAGGCGGCACCAGAATCTGCGCCGTCGTCGCGACAGGTTGCGCCGGGTCGCGCAGCGGCGACAGCAGCTCAAGGGTGGCCGGGTGCCATCCCACGTCCGAGGGCAGCGGGTCGGCGAGGTCCATCCACTCGGTGATAAAACCCTCCTCGTCGGCGAGGATCTCGCGTTGAGTGCCGCCGATGCTCACGCGCACGCGAGCTCCGGGGAGCGGATCGGTCTCAACCCGCTTCAAACTGCTGAGCAGGTTGCGCCACGCCGGATCTGCGCCAGTGGGAGACACAATCCCTTCGTCCTCCAGCGCGCGTCCCTGCACCAGCACCGTGTGGGCATTGCCATAGCCGCGGTAGGGCACGACGTGATGCGGGTCGTTGATCCGGAGAACGCGGCGCGCGGCCTGCGTCTTCTCCCCGAGCTCGCGGCCGAGTCGAGAAATCTTCCGTCGCAGACTGCGGATAGAGAAGGGCATTTGGGCTGGTCAGTGATTGCTTGGCGGTGGACGCGGAATCGGATTCCAAACCGACAGCCAACCTCGGCTAGAAGTGCGCGCGTAGCGCGCAGTTTTGGCCGCCAGAGGCGGCTGAAAGTTTGGGGTTTGGAGTTTTGAGTTGGAGGAAATCCAAGCCAGGAAACCGGAACCCTTCCAATCCTCGGACTTTGTCACGGAGGACACGGAGCGCAGCCCACGGAGAACACGCAGCAAAACAAGGCAGGCCTGCTCTACATCCAATCTTCAACCCAGAACCCAAGACTCAAAACCGGCGCGCGTTGCGCGCGCGATTGGCCCCGTGACCTCCGGATCCTCTCCGTGGTCTCCGTGACCCAGCTTGAGCTTGGAGTTTGAATTCAAAAGCCAGGCAGCCAGCCCTGCACTTTTAACCGCGGATTACCTAGCGGATGGCGCGGATGCCGGGCATGGAGGCGGATGGTCGAAGCGAGCTGCGGCGGGGTCGCCTGGTCGCTTCGATCGGGGGTGGCACGGTTCAAGCCGGGGATTGGGTGCCGATCCGGCCACTGCTGAATGCGTCAACGACGGCGCGCAGCACCCAGGTTGGCGAATTCATCCGGTTTGTTCTTATCCGCGACATCCGCGAAATCTCCGGTTCAAGCGGACTGGGACGTTTATCTCTTCGGCCAAATTCCACTCGCTGACGCTCGTGGCTACGACGTCTACCCGAAGCGCGGAGTCCACGGGGGACAGGCTGATCCCGTGGGTTTTTCGTCGGTCCCAAAGCCGGCAGGGATGCCGGCGCTACTTTTTCGCTGCGGGTTTCTCGTCGGCTTTCCGTGTCGGCAGGCCGGCGGCGGTCCAGTCCTTCATGCCGCCGGCGTTCGCGGTCTTCACACCTTTTTCCGCGAGCGCCGCGGCGATCGTGCCCGCCCGGCCGCCCGACCGGCAGTAGAGGATGACCTGCTTGTCGCTATTCTTCGCCAGGAATTCCTTCCACTGTTTCTGGTCGCCGTCGAAATCGCTCTTGGGCAGCAGCACCGCGGGCGCCGCGACGCCGGTGTCCTTCCATTCGGCCGGTTCGCGGCAATCCACCAGCACGGCCTTGCCGGAGGCAACGAGCTTCGCGGCTTCGGCCGCGGCAATCTTCGGAGCTTGGGCCGCGAAGGCGGCCGCCGACGACGCGAGAAGGACGAGAAGGGGGCGCAGGAGTTTCATGAGTTCAACCATAGCACGGAAACGGATTCAGTAAACTGTCTCTTTGCTCTCGGTGCCGCGGTGCGAGTCTCATCCGTTCTCTGCTTTGGGTGGGGCTCGCTCTCCGAGCGGGCCTGGGTTCCAGGCAGAATCGCGCTTGCAGCGACATCTTCGCTGGAACCCAGGCCGGTTCGGAGAACCAGCCCCACCTGCCAGACAGTACTCGCTAGCGCGCCAGATCGTAGAGCGCGTAGCCCGCGAAAAGGTTCGGGAAGGCCCGGCAGGGCGTGTGCCAGTTGCCGGAGAGATGGGCGCGGCGCGCAATCCGGATGCCTTGGATCGCGCAGAAGTGCTCGAAGTCGGCGATCGTGACCGGATTGGCCGGCCGGCTTTCGAACCACTCGGTCTTGTAGACCTCGTTCCGGATTTTCCGGCCGCGCAGCAGCAGGTTGAACCGGTTTTTCCAGAACGCGTGATTGACGAAGCCGACCGTCAGCGTCCGCCCGGCCCGCAGCGCTTCCATGATCACCGTGGTGGGATTGCCGAGCTCCTGGACGGTGCGCGAACAGATCACCCGATCGAAATGCTTGTCCGGGAACGCGCGCATGAACGCGGTCATGTCGCCTTGATACGCCGCCAGCCCGCGCCGGACGCATGCGGTGATCTTCGCGAATTCGAGATCCACGCCGACGCCCGAGACCCGCTTCGTCTGCACGAGGTAGTCGAGCAGCGCACCGGCGCCGCAGCCCAAGTCGAGCACGCGCGTGTTCGGCTCGACCCAGTCCCCGATGATCTGCATGTCGACCGTGCGCTTCTCGATTTGTTTGGGACGGGTCGTCATCAGATCGAGTAGTCGAAGACGTAGGCTGCGTCCCGCTCGAGGAAACCCCGGACGAGCCCGTAGAGCTCTTCGGATTCGAGGAGAAACGAATCGTGGCCCAAATCGGTGGAGAGCTCGGCGTAGCTCGCCCGCTTGCCGGCGCGGAGGAGCGCGAGCGTCAGCGAACGGTTTTGCTCCGGCGGGAAGAGCCAGTCGCTGGTGAAACCGACCACGAGCGTTTCACCTTCGACGGGCGCGAAGGCCGCCTCCAGCGAACCATAAGCATGGGCGAGATCGAACTGGTCCAGCGCCCGCGTGATGTAGAGATACGAGTTAGCGTCGAATCGATTGATGAAGCTTTGCGCCTGGTAACGCAGATAGCCCTCCACCTCGAACTGCTGGTCAAACGTGTAGGCCTCGCCGTGCGCCGTCTCTTTTTTCCGCCGGCCGAACTTCCGGTCCATGCTCGCATCGGAAACATACGTGATGTGCGCCATCATCCGCGCGATCGCGAGCCCGACCCGCGGGCCGCCGTCTTTCGCGTAATCGCCGCGGTTCCAGGCCGGATCCTGCATGATGGCCTGCCGGCCGACTTCGTTGAAAGCGATGGCTTGGGCGCTCTCGCGCGCGGTGGTCGCCATTGCGAGGATGCGACGCGTGTAGGCGGGGTATTCGATCCCAAAGAGCAGTGCCTGCATCCCGCCCATCGAACCGCCGATGATGCCCTGCAGCGCGACGATGCCGAGATGATCGAGGAGGAGTTTCTGCGCCCGCACCATGTCGCGGATGGTGACAAACGGAAAGAGGATGCCGTAGGCCCGGCCAGTTTCGGGGTTGATCGAGGAGGGGCCGGTCGAGCCCTGGCAGCCACCGAGGACATTGGCGCAGACGACGAAGAAGCGCCGGGTGTCGACGGCCTTGCCCGGCCCGATCAGGTTGTTCCACCAGCCGGGCTTGCGATCCTCGGTCGAGTGCCAGCCGGCGCAATGGTGGTCACCGCTCAGCGCGTGGCAGATCAGAATCGCGTTGTCGCGGGCCGCGTTGAGCTGACCGTAGGTTTCGTAGCGCAGTGTGAAGCCCGGGATGACCTGGCCGCTTTTGAAAGTGAAAGGCGCGGCATGGACGAAATCGCGCGCCGTGACCAAGCCGACGTCGCCCGGCGCGAGATAGCGCGCGGCAGGCGATTCGGCGGTCGCGAGTTCGAGGTCATCGGTCATGCTGAGGGGATCAGCCAACCACCCTGGCGCAGGCGAGGCAAGGGGTGGGCGGGGTTATGACGCGAGGGGGAAAGCTTCGCTTTCGGTTTGGAGTTTGGGGTTTGGAGTTTTGGGTTGGTGTGCACGCGGACGAGGGCGCCGGGTGCATTGCGACCTGAAACCCAGGCCGGCTCGGAGAGCCGGGCCCCACCTTACTTCAGTTTCTTGTCGCGAGGCGTTACGTTCTTGAGCGGTTTGCCGCGCGGGCTCGTGGTGACGGCGATGGGCTCGTCGTCCTTCATCCGGTTAATCACGATTTGCTGAAGGATGGTGAAGAGTCCGTTGATCGTCGAATACAGCGAGAGGGCGCAGGAGAACCCGTAGCAGAAGATGGTGAAGATGACGGGCATGAACCGCATCATTTTCATCTGCATGTTATCCACCGACGGGGTGGGCGTCAGTTTCATCTGGTAGTACATCGTGGCGCCCATGAGCAGCGGCATGATGTTGATTGGAATCCCGAAAACATAACCGACGGTGTCGGAGGCCGCGAGATCCTTGGCCCAGAGGAACGGCTGGAAGCGCAGCTCGGCCGTGCCCTGGAGCATGGCGAAGAAACCGATAAAGAGTGGGAACGTGATCAGGATCGGGATGCAGCCACCGACGGGATTCACCTTGTGCGACTTGAACATTTCCATCGTCGCCGCCTGCTGTTTCTGCGGGTTGTCCTTATACTTCTCGCGGATTTCCTGCATCAGCGGCTGGAGTTTGGCCATGCGCTTGGCGGACTTCGAAGCCGCGAGCGTGAAGGGCAGGCTGACGATCTTCAGGATCAGGGTCATCAGGATCACCGCCACGCCCCAGTTGCCGACCCAGTTGTGCATCGCGTTGAGGAGGATGTTGAGGAACGGCGCGACGTAGCCGCTGAGGAAGATCCGGTTGAAAAAGAACTGGGTGTACGGGAGGACTTTCCCCTCGTTGTGCTCAAACTTCGCGAGCCGGCGGTACTCCTGTGGGCCGACGTAAAGCACGCCAGCGAGCCTGGTGCTGGCGTTTGCAGCGAGCGGGGGCAGCTCGAACCGCGCGGAACCGCCGATCCCGACATTCGGGTTGGTTGTGTCCGGAAACGCGGGCAGCTCGATGCGGCGGACCACCACCACGCCGGCACCGGTTTTTTCCGGCGTGTAGATGCTGGCAAAGAACTGATTCTTGACCGCGTACCACGTGATCTGGCCCGGCCGTTCGAGCGAGGTTTTGGGTGGGTTGCCCGAACCGAAAAGCGAACCGATTCCGCCGCCTTCCAATTCGCTGCGCTCGAGATAATGGGGATCGCCGTCGTAGGCCACGACGTTGAGGTGCTGACCGGTGTCACTGGAATTCATCAACGCCGCCGTGCCCACGCTCAGTCCCGCCCGCGGCAGCACTTCCAGCCCGGTGGTCAGATTGCGGAACGTGGTTTCATGGTGCAGCCGATAGGGGTCCGCGCCGGGTTCACCGTCCTTGAAAAGCCGGTACTGGCGCGTCACTTCGATGCGGCCGTTGAGGACGGCTCGGTAAACGACGTCGGTCGCGGAGGAACTCACCAGTTCGAAGGCCGTGTCGCGGCCGAGGCCGGGATAATCGGTGAGGGCGAGGATCGGATCTTCGTGGAGCAGGTTGAATACATACGGCTCCGGCTTGCCCTGGACGGCGGCGTGTTTTTTCAACGCGACGTCCCGGAGAGCCCCGCCGAAATTGGTGAACCGCGCCTCAATGAATTCGTTTTGGAGCGTGGTGATGGTGGCGCCCGCCGCGGGCCGGTGGACGGCGGCGAAAATGCCGGTCGACGCGGCGGGTGCTGCGGGAGCGGTGGCGGTGGTGGTGGACGCGCCGGCGATCGGTACTCCCGCTGGAGTGGTCGGCGCCCCGGCGGCGGCGGCCGCGGGGGCTTGCGACGCGGTGGTGGCCGACTGCGCATTCGCGGGTTGGGTCGGTCGCGGAGTCTTCGGCGCGAAGATGATCATCGCAAACGCGGCGATCAGCAGCACGACGCCGATGGATAAGTTCTTTTTGTCCATTAAAGAGAGAGGGGAGAAGGGAGCCGTGTTTGGCCCAGTGACAAGTTTGCGTCGATCAAGCGGCCCGGACGCAGGCGGGCCGGCGCCGTGGAATGGGATCGAAACCGCCCGGATGGAGCGGCGTGCATTTCGCGAGACGACGCAAGGCGAGCAGGGTGCCCCGCAGCGCCCCATGCTCGCGAATGGCCCCGGCCGCGTAATGCGAACAGGTCGGTGCAAACCGGCAGGCACACGATCCGGCCGTGAGGATCGGAAGGGCGGGGGAAAGAATGCGCTGGTAAACGAAAATCGCGCCCAACAAGGCGCGGGACGGCAGTTGCCAGAAAAGTGGCGTGCGCTCCCTGGCCAGGGCGATGAGGGCAGCGGCGGTCATTGACGATCGGGCGCGGCGGACGGCGGAATTTTCCGGCAAGCAGCAGTGAATTTATTCTCCAGCTCTGTCATCGGCCATAAAGTGGCCGCGGCCCGGGCCACCAGCAGCAAGTCGCAATGAGCCGGCACGGCCGCTTGGTGCTCGCGAAAGACGGCGCGGAGCCGGCGCTTGGCCCGGTTGCGCAACACCGCGCCTCCCACCGCTGCGGTTGACGCGATCACGCATACCCGAGGCTGCATGGGCCTATGACCCGGCGGGGTGGCAGGATCCGTGGGCTCGGCGCGCTCCTTCCACCAAAGCGTAAAGGCCTGGCAATCCAGCCGGCGGCCCTGTTCGCGGACTCCGCGGATATCGCTCTGGCGGCGCAGGTGCTGCTCAGGGCGAAAGCGCATGACAAAAAAGCTGGGAGAACCGAAAGACTGAAGGCTGTAACGAGTTCCGACGGCCGGAAGGAATTCAGCCTTTCAGTTTTTCGGTCGCTCAACCTTTTTAAATCAGACGACTGTCAGCCGCTTGCGGCCCTTGCGGCGACGCGACTTGATGACTTTGCGGCCGCCCCTGGTGGCCATCCGGGCGCGGTAACCAATCTTGCGGGCGCGCTTTTTGCGGTGCGGGCGGAATGTGGGTTTCATGAGCTTTAGAGAAAAAGAGGGTCAGTGGTGCCGGGCGGCGCGGGGGGTGTCAAGGCGCGGTTTACCTCTGGACGACCCCGCGTCATGGTCTTTCGTTTTGGCTGTTCAAACGCCTTTACGTAGGTCAGCGCGCTTGCGCGCGCCAAACCGCGCTCGCAAGCGAGCTGGCCTACATTTACGCGGCCAAAACGAAAGACCGTGGACCCCGCGTTCAGGCGTGCCCGCGGGTACTGGGTTCAATCCGAAACGCTCACGCGTTCCGCTACTAGGCCACCGCACCACGGTATAGCGGAAGGCGTGAGCTTTTCGTGCTTGGAAGCGTCGGGCTGGGAGGGCGTATCTTCCCCGACGGAAATCGCTGTATCTCGTGGGCGGGTTGGGTTTCGCTGGCACATGCTCGATGCGCGGAGACGTCGTCCAGTGGCGGACAATTTTTGCCGGGCCCAGCCGGCCTGATCATGCGCATCGCCGTCATCGCCGACACGCACAACCGTTACCCGCCGTCGCTGCTCAAGCGGCTGGAGGAGGCGGATGAAATCTGGCACCTGGGGGATGTGTGCGCGCCGGAAACCCTGCTGGCGTTCGAACAGGTGGGCCCGCCGGTGCGCGTGGTGATGGGCAACTGCGATGCACATCCCTGGCCCCTGACCTTGGATCTCAAGCGGGAGGGTTACTCCTTTCATCTCGTCCATATTCCGCCGGCGCGGGCGCCCGCGGGAGCGCACGTCGTGTTGCACGGGCACACGCATGTGCCGCGGGACGAAACCGACGCGGGCGGCGTGCGCTGGCTCAATCCGGGGTGCATTACGCGCCCGAACCGGGGAGTCGGGCCGAGTTTCGCCTGGCTGACGGTTGAGCGGCAGAAACCCCTGCGCTGGGAGCGCGTGCCGGTCTAATCCACGGTGAATCCGAAACTCTGGCCCAACCTTCTCAGCGGGACGCGCATCGCCCTGATGCCAGCCGTCCTGCTGTCAGCGGTGGCGGGATCGAAGCCCTGGTTCATTGCGCTGCTGGCCGCCTCGTTGGCCACGGATGCGCTCGACGGGTTTCTGGCGCGGCGGCTGAACGCATTTTCCGATTTTGGCCGGAAGCTGGATAGCGCAGCGGATTACCTGACGATGATCACGGGGATCGCGGGGATTGCGCTGCTCTGGCCGGACATCGTGAAACGGGAGCTGACGTGGATCGTGGTCGGCTTGGGAGCGTTTTTCGCGGTCATCGTCTTTGGCTTCGTCCGGCTGGGCCGGGCGCCCTGTTATCACACGTGGCTGGCCAAGGCCGGCGCGGTGGGTTGCGCGTTCTCCCTGATTCCGCTGCTCGTCGGCTGGTCTGCGGTGCCTTTCCATGTCATGGTCGTCGTGGAAGTGATCGGAGCGCTGGAGGAGATGGTGATCGCGCTGCTGCTGCCCTCGCACACCGGGGAAATGGCGACGGTGTGGCATGCGTGGCGGCAGCGCGGCGACAGCATGGCGCTGTTGACGCCGCTGCGGCGTTCGCGCAAGTCGAAGGAGCGATGAGCGACGACGGGCAGCAAAGCTTCCTCGGATTTTTTGCGCCGACCCCGGGCGTGCACCGCGAGCCGCCGCGGGCGGATCACCGACCGGGCCCGGGCCTGGCTCATCCGCATCCGGCGATCCTTTCGCCGGCGGTGAATCATGAAGTGGTTTTCGAAAGGAGCCCGCGGGCGCGAAATTACCGGCTGACCCTGCGGCGCGACGGCACGGCGGTGGCGACCATCCCGGTCCGCGGTTCGGAGCGTGAAGCGCTGCGCTTCGTGGCCCAGCACCGGGACTGGCTGGAACGCGCGCGCGCGCGGCAACAGCGGCGTCCTCGCGCGGCGGAGGTTTGGACCATCGGCACGCATATATTGTGGCGGGGCGAGATGACCGAGGTCCGCGTGGCGGCGGACGGCGAGCGACCGCAGGTTTGCCTGGCGGCGGATCTTTTCCGGGTGGCGAAGCTGGCGGGTGATTTGCGCCCGACCCTGGAGGCCCATTTTGCGCGCAAGGCCAAGGTGGAGCTGCCGGCGCGCACGTGGGAATTGTCCGCCATCACGGGCGTCGAAGTGAAACATGTGACGGTGCGCAACCAGCGTTCGCGCTGGGGCTCCTGCTCGGCGAGCGGGACAATTTCGCTGAACTGGCGGCTGGTGCAGACGCCGGAGCTGGTCCGCGACTACATCGTTTACCACGAGCTGATGCATCTGCGGGAGATGAACCATTCCGAGCGCTTTTGGGCGCGGGTGGAGGAAGTGTGCCCCGGCTGGCGCGAGGCGGAGCGCTGGATCAAGCGGAATGGAGCGCTGGTGGGGCTGTGAAAAATTTGTAGGGGCGTCGCTTGACGACGCCCGGTGTGGCTGCGGCTTCCAGCCGCAGACCATCGGCTGGAAGCCGATGCCACGTCATCGCCAGTCGAGCAGCTCGACCTCGAAAATCAGCGTGGCCCTTGGCCCTATTTTCCCGCGCGTGCCTTTTTCGCCGTAGGCCAGCCAGTGCGGGATGATCAACGTTCGTTTCTCGCCCTTGTGCATCGTGCGAAAGGCTTCATCCCAACCGCGAATCACCGCACCCGTGCCGAGGCGAAACGTGAAGGGCGAGCCGCGGCGGTAGGAGCTGTCGAATTCGGTGCCGTCGAGCAACCGGCCCGCGTAGTGGCAGATCACTTCATCGCCGACTCCGGGCGTGGCCTCGCCCGTGCCGGGGTTGCGCACCAAATAGCGCAAACCGGAGGGATGCCGGTGCGCCGTGCCCCACGTTTGCGCGATGACCGCTTCGTCGTCGACGGTCAGTTGGGGGTTCTGGGCATTGATCGCTTCCCGCATGGCGCTGTTGATGGGGCGACCCGGGTTTTTGCGGGCCAGGATGCCAGAGCGGGTCACGAGCGCAGCCGTGGCGAGCAGGGTGCCGAGCAGGAGCAGGATGAAAAGGCTGCGCATGGTTCGGGCACAGAGTACGCGTGGGTCGCCCCGCGTGGCAACTGTCGCGAGCGCTACTTCGCGCTCGAGGTGTGATCCTGGATAATCTGCCAGCCGGCCGGAGTTTTTTTCAGCGTGAGGGTGAACAGGCCGCTGGGCGCGTCTTTTTCGCGCGTGAGTTTCCAGCGGCCGAACGCGAGGGCGGAGTCGGGCGCCAGTGGAGTGACGACGAGCTCGCTAAACGCGAGTGTGCCCATCGCGGCCTTGTCCGGATAATTTTTCCGATAGCGGTCCAACGTTGCCTGCCAGCCGTAAGTGACGGTGCCGCCCGAGGCGAAACGCAGCTCCCCGGTCGGAACGTAGGCCGCCATGAAACCTTCCAGGTCGCCGCGGTTCCAAGCCGCGGATTGCGCGGCGAGCATCTCAGAGATCTCGCGCGTCGCCGGCGTTTCGGCGGGGGATGCGGACAGGCGGACGAGGACGCAGAGGCATGCGAACAGGACTGGGAATTTCATTTTTTGGCGAGCAGCTCCAATGCTGCGGCGGTCGTGACGGTGATGCCGGTCTTGATCGTCGGCTCGGGCAGCGGCGCGAACTTGCTGGAATGCAGCGAAGGCAGACCCACGCCCGTGCGCTCACTCTCGGCCACTTTCTCGGGCGCGACGGCGCCGACCCAGATCATGCTGATCGGCACTTTCTCGGTCGTGAGGCTGAACTGGCTGAAATCCTCGGAGCCCATCTGGGGTTCGAAGGGTTTCACCGCGTCCGCACCAAGCCAGTCCACCATCACGCCCCGGAGACGCCGGGTGAGGGCGGGATCGTTATAAACGGCGGGCGCGGCTTGTGCCTCGTCCACGTTCACGATGGGGAAAAGATTTTCCGGCACCCCGGCGGAAATCGCCTCGCCCCGGCAGATGCGTTGCAACGCCGCGATCGTGTGCTTGCGCACCGCGGCCGAGTAGGAGCGCAGCGTGAGCTGCAGTTTTACCTCGTCGGGGATGATGTTGCTTTTTGTGCCGCCATGGATGGAGCCAACGGTCACGACGCAGGGATCGGTCGGCTTGGTTTCCCGGCTGACGATGGTCTGCAGCGCCACGACGATCCGGGCGGCGAGCACCACAGGATCGATCGTGGTGTGCGGCCAGGCACCATGGCCGCCGCGGCCGCGCACCGTGATTTCGACCGTGTCCACGTTGGCGAGAAAGAATCCCTCGACGATGCCCACGGTCCCCGCGGCGAGCGTCGCGTTGTCATGCAGCGCGATCGCAAAATCGGGTTTCGGGAAGCGACGGTACAGCCCGGCGGCGAGCATGGCGCGGGCCCCGGCCACGGTTTCCTCCGCGGGCTGGCCCACCAGCACGAGCGTGCCGGACCAGCGCTCGCGGAGCGATGCGAGGGTGCGGGCAGTGCCGACGAGGCAGGTCATGTGGATGTCGTGTCCACAGGCGTGCATCAGCGGAACGTCGCGGCCGCTGAGGTCCTTCCCCCGCGCGACGCTCGCGTAGGGCAGCCCGGTTTCCTCCAGCACCGGCAATCCGTCGAGATCGGCACGGATCAGCAGGGTGGGTCCGGGGCCATTTTTCAGGACGGCCACCACGCCATGCCCGCCAAATTTTTCGGTGACCTCATAACCTGCGCTGCGCAGCTCGCTCGCGATTCTCGCGGCGGTCTTCTCCTCCATCAGCGACAATTCCGGATTGGCGTGCAAGTGCCGATAAAGCGCATCGAGCGAGGGATACTCGGCGGCGACCTTGCTTGCGACCGCCTCCTTGAGGCCGGCGTCGGCGCCGCGCGCAGCGCTGGCAAGCAGGAGGAGACAGGGCAGGAGGGTCGCCAGGTGGCGGGGGTGGATTTTCATCGAGGTTCGAGTTTACCGATCAGTCCGTCGAGGACGGCGTCGGCCTGGAGCTTGATTCGTTGCTGCGGCGAGGGCGGGCGATCCGGTGGAGCGGCTTTTTGCTGGCGGGTAAAATCGGCTTCGCCGGTGGCGCGGGCCGCCTTGAGGAACCTCTCCTTGGCCTCGTGCATCGCGCCGCTGTCGGTGAACTCCTTCGCCGTCCCGGCGCGGCCGACGAAGGCGGGAGTGGATTCATCGCCAAGCCAGACGCGCCATTCGTCCTCATCCGCAAAATAAACCGCGAGCGCGCCGCGGCGGTCCACCCCGAATTTCCCCGCGAGCGCGCGCATGAAGGCCCCGGGCTTTACATCCTCGGCGGCAGTGGGCGATTTTGCCTGAAGGCGCGCGACGATCTTGACGCCCGTGGCGCGCTCGAAGTTCGCGAGCTTGTAGTTGAAGTTCCGCGCCCGCGGCGGCTCCGCGGGCAGCAATCCGGCGGGATCGTGGAAATGCGCGGCGGCTCCGGCCTCGCGCGCGCCGGCGTAATTTTTGGCCTTCGCCCGCAGCGCGGCGAAAGCGGCTTCGCCCGCCTGGAACGCGCGGGCGGCGGTGCCGCGTCGGACAATCTTCACCGTCATCGCGTCGCCTTGTTTGATCTGGGGCAGGTATTCGAGTCCGGCGACGACGCGGCCGAAAACCGAGTGCAGGTAATCCAGCCGCCGCGTTTCGCGCAGCGTGAGGAAAAATTGCGAGCCGTTGGTGTCGGGCCCGTCATTCGCCATTGACAGCACGCCGGCGGCATCATGGCGCAGCCCCGGAACGAATTCGTCCGGGAAGGCATAGCCCGGCCCGCCTTCGCCGGTGCCGGCGGGATCGCCGCCCTGCACGACGAAGTCGGGCACGACCCGGTGGAATTTTAGCCCGTCGAAATACGGGCGCCGTGGTGCCGGGCCGAGGGTGCCTTCGGCGAGACCGACAAAACTGGCCACGGTCAGCGGTGTTTTCTGGAAAAACAGCTCGCAGGTCACCGTGCCGTGCGGAGTTTGGATCTCCGCGTAGAGCCCATCCCCTTGCGCGGCGGCGTCGGCGGCGCGCGCCGGAATGAGAAGCGCGCCGAGCGCACACCAACCGGCGAGGAGCGGGGCGGACGAGCGGATCATGCGCCGGACGGTGCACCATGGTCGCTGCGGCGACAACGAAACTCTCAAGGGGCGGGGCGGAGCCGTGAGCGCTTTCCGATCGACAATGGGGATGCGGCGCCTTCGCCGCGCCTGTCTCATTCAACCGCGGCGAGGGCGCCGCGGCCCCATTGGTTCAACATTCAGCCGGCCCTCACGCCGGGAGGAAAGAGCAGATGTACTCGCAAAGCCCGGCACTCACCGCGATGGAGAAGCCGCTTTTCCCTGGGACGTCAAAAAAAGTGCCGGCCCCATATTCCTGCGTGGTCGACGCTCCATCCAGCGTAACGCGGCAGGATCCGCTCACGATTTCCATCCGCTCGGGCGCGCCAGTGTTGAAGTGATAGGATCCAGGACGGATCAAACCGAGCGTTTTCTTGGACTCATCCCTGAACATCACCGTGTGGCTCACGACGTTGCCGTCGAAGTACACGTTGGCCTTGGTGAGCACCGTCACGCTGTCGAACTGCGAGGGAAGCGAGGACATTGTTTTGGGTGATGCCGTTGTCGGCGGCGCGATGCAAGTGCGCTGTGGGTGGGCCCTCACTTCTCCGGGATCTCCAGGTGCATCCCCACCGTGAGCGGTCGTCCATTGCCCAGCTGTTTCTCGTTGGCGTCGTAAATCTGCCGCCAGCGGTCGGGTGCATTGTAGTACTTCTGGGCGAGTCGTTCCAGAGTGTCGCCGGCCGCGACCACGTGGGTGCGGGGCGCGGTGGCGGGGGCAACCGGCGTCCCGCCGCCAGCGAGGCGTAACTTTTCAGCGTCGGTGCGCAACTCGGCGGTGGCAGAGGCGTCGGCCGGCGGGGCCTTGGCCAGGCGGAGCGTGGCGGGGGCGGCTGCTCCCGGGTCGACCGAGGTGGAGGTGGGACTGCCGCCCGCGGCGAGGACGGCGCTGAGTTGCGCGCGCGCGGCGTTGGCGGCCTGGTCCGCGCGCGCACGGGCCTCTTTTTGCGCCAGCAATTCGTTGTTAAGCTGGCCGAGCTCCGCTCGCGCCTGCTCCTGCCGCGTGACGGCGGTGCTCAGTTGCCCGGCGAGCGTCGTATTTTCCGTGCGGGCCTGTTGGACCTCGGCGCGCAGCCGCGCGTTCTCCTCCTGCAGCTGGGTAAAGTTGCGGAGGGAAACCGCGAGTTTCTCCTCGACGGCCGCCAGCAGCGGATTGGACCCGCTGCGGCTCGAAGCTGCCGGGGGTTCCGACTGCAACCGGGCGTGGGTGGCGCGGAGGGTCGCGAGCTCCCGCGTTGTTGCATTCAACTGTGCCACGAGATCTGCGCCGGGGCTGGCGCCGCCTGCGCGGTCAACGCTGGCCCGCAACGCGTCGCCCTCCCGGCGGACGATGGCGAGCTCCTGCTTCAGCATTTTGTGCTCGGTCGCGAGGCTGGTGTAAGCCTCCGCCATGCCGGCGTCGCCCGTCGAAGTTGCCCCCGCGGGCAGCCGGCCGAAATGGATCAAACCGCAGCCGGGCAGGAGCAACAGGGCGATGAGGGCGAGCGCGGAGCGGGCGGGAAGCATTCCGCGATGAAGCCGCAATTATCCCGCGGGGCAATCTTTCGCACCGGCCGCCGCGTGGCGCGGACGGATCACCGAATCGACGGCTACGGGATCCGCAGCGGGCGGCCCACCACGAGATTATTGCTCTCGCCCAGGACGTCGCGGTTGGCGGCGAGAATCTCGCCCCAGCGCGCCGGCGTTCCATAATAGAGCGCGGAAATCTTGGCGAGGGTGTCGCCGCCGGTGACGACATGCACGCGCTGGCCGTTCGCCTCCGTCTTGCCGCCGGGACGATTCCCACCGGGAGCGCTGGCGACGAGGGTGGCATTCACGCTGCTGCCCCCCGTCTTGGTCGCGGCGGCCTGCTCGGCCCCGAGGTCAATTCGCGGACCGTCGGTGGGAGCGACCGGGCGGGCCGTGGCGATGCGCGACTTGAGGGTTTTGTTTTCCTCGGTCAGTGCAACGGCTCGGGTCTGCGCGTCGCGCAATTGTTCCTGCAGGGGCTGAACCTGGGTCACGGCGGAAGCTTTCAACTGGGAGTTTTCCTCGCGCAGCAGGGCGGCGGCGCGAGTCGCCTCGACGAGCTGGGCCTCCAACTTGGCGGTTTCGGCCGGACTGGCGGCGGAACCGGCGCCCGCGAGTTGACTCTGGAGGACGGTGCGCTCGGCCTCGAGCGAACCGACCTTCGCCCGAAGGGCGCTGAGCTGTTGCTGCAGGACGATGTTTTCGGCGGCGTGCTCGCCGGCGAGCGAGCGCACCCGGCCTGCGCTCCCCGCACGCTGCTGCGCCAGCAACGAGGAGTTCGGGGCCACGGTTTTCAGCTCGGTGCGAAGCAATTCAATGTCCTGCTCGGCATTCAGCCGGGCCTCTTTTTGGGAGAGGAGTTCCGTGTTGAGCTGGGCCAGCGCCGCCTGCGCCTGCTCACTCTGGCCAGTGATGGTTTTGACCTGAGTGGTCAGGGCGATGTTTTCGTCGCGAGTGCGAACCACATCGGTGCGCAGTCGGGTCACTTCGTCCTGCAATTCGGTGAACGTGCGCAACGAAGCCGCGAGCTTTTCCTCGGTGGCGCCCAGCCGGGCCTTGAGCGCGCTGGCCTCGCCGGCCGTCGCGATGGCCTGGTTCCGCTCCTGCTGGAGGGTCGCGTAACTGGCGCGGAGCTTGGCGAGCTCGCCGCTGGTCTGGTTGAGTTTTTCGACCAGCCGCTTCGAGGTGTCGCCATCCGCCGCGCGGTTCTCGATCGCCATGCGCAAGGCGTCACCCTGCGCGCGCGTGAGAGCGAGTTCCTGCTGCAGTATTTTTTTTTCCAGCCGCAGGTCTGAGTTATCCTTCAGTAATTTTTCGTCGCCCACGACCGTGGTGACGGTCACCGGCGCAGGCCGGCGGCCCAGATGCACGTACCCGCATCCGCTCAGAACGAGCATGGCGGGAACGCTGACCCAAAGGGCGGAAATCCGCAGGCGCATCACTTTTGATGAAAAGATGAATGTTTGACGGCGCAATCTTGGGGGCATGCGGGATATACGAATTATGGAATCCGCAGTGTCCGGCCCGCGACCAGACTGCGCTCATCGCGCAGCACATCCCGATTGGCAGCCAAGATTTCCTGCCACCGGTTGGGGGTGCCGTAATAGCGCCGCGAAATCGCGGAAAG
>JBKJRG010000783.1:0-6330 GCA_046594805.1 Opitutaceae bacterium
CCGAAGTCGTCGGCCATGATCAGGATTACGTTCGGCTGTCGTTCGGCGGCTCGCGCCACGGTGACGGCGCCGAGGACCGCCAAGCCGGCTAGGCACCAGCAACGAGAGAGGAGAGAACGGAGGTGCATGGGTTTGGAAATTAGGTTCTACACTTTGAAACGGCGGCCGTTGTAGCGGAACGCGTGAGCGTTTCGTGATTGCGGCGAAACGCTCACGCGTTCCGCTACTTCGCCTTGGCCTTCTTTTTGGCTTTCTCTTTCTTGGCGTCCTCGCTCTCGGGCATCCGCGACGCGTTGTGCTGGGCCGCATCCTTCACCATCTGCGCCATGTAAACCTCGCGGACCTTCAGATCGTCGCGCTGGCGAAAAACGGGCAGGATCGGATCGCGGGTCCGCACCATCCAGGCATCGAGCAACCCGATTAGCCGGTCGCGCTCGGCGCGGGCCGCCGGCTCCTGAATCAAATTCTTCAACGCATCCGGGTCGACTTTGTAGTGGTAAAGTTCCTCGACCACCCGGCGGTCAAAGAGGTTCAGCCGCGCGGCGACGTTCGGATCTGTTTTCGCCAGCACCTGCATCCGGCGGTACGTGTCGGTGCCCTTCGTCGCCGTGGACATCATCCGCTCGCCATTGGACCAGGGATTGAAGATATAACCATAATCCCGCGTGATGATCGCCCGCATCGGATGCCGGTGACCGCCGGCGTTTTCATTGTACTCGGCGACGATATGATCGCGACCCTCCTGCGTTTCACCGCGCAGGATCGGCGCGAAACTGCGACCATCGAGTCCCGCGGGGTGCTTAACCCCAAAGATGTCGAGCGCGGTCGGCAACATATCCACCGCCGAAACCAGGTGCCGGTCGTCTACCGCTCCTGACTTCGTCACCCCGGGCCAGCGCACCATCCACGGCGTCCGCGTGCTGTGAAAATAAAGCTGCGTCTTGGCGAAGGGCAGTGGCATCCCGTGATCCGACAGGAAAAATATCACCGTCCGCTCCGCTTCACCCGACTCATCGAGCACTCGCAGGATTTTTCCCAGACAGTCGTCCGCCCGCCGCACCGAGGAGTAATACAGCGCGAGTTCCTGCCGCACCACGGGATCGTCCGGCAGGAAGCCGGGCACCGGCACTTCCGCCGCGGTGAACACCCGGCTCGGCACATTCGGATCATCGCCCGTCTCGTTGTAGAACGGCTTGTGCGGATCGGAAATATTCAGGATGAGAAAGAATGGCTTGCCCGCTTTTTTCGCGGCGGCGATGCCTTGCTCGGCCGAGGCGCGGTAGGAATCGACGTTTTTAGCCTGGGCCACCTTGCCGCCCGGCAGCGTGTCAAGCACGACGTCCCACGCGGGATAGGGATGATAGGGCGTCGAATGGGTCACCTTGCCGCGGATGCCGGTGAAGTACCCCGCCCCCTTCATCAAGTCGGAGATCACCGGGTAGTCCGGGTCCTTCACCTCGTAGAAGCCCTCGACGCGGTTGTTGTGCGGATAGCGCCCGGAATACATCACGTTGCGGGACGGCATGCAGTTTCCCACCTGCACATAGGCGTGATTGAAACGAAGGCTTTGGCCCGCGAGCCGATCCATGTTGGGCGTCGTGCCCGGCAGCTTGCAGCCATACACCCCGACCGAGTCGCAACTCATGTCATCGGTCGTGATGATGAGAAAGTTCAGCCGGGTTGGAGCATCCACCCCGCGCGCGAAGGCGCAGAGCAAACCTAGTGAAGCGATGAGGAGGGCGCGAAGGCGCATCGGATAAATTAGAGCTACTCGCAAAAAGCGTGGGTGGCAGGGCCGGCGCTTGTCGCCGTGCCGTCGCGCGGCCGACCCGCTAACCGCGACGGCGTGCCGGCAAGCGGCAGCCCTACCCATCGATTGGCAATTCTGATTCGCATGGCGAGCGAAGTCTTGGGCGCCGCACCTACGGCGCCACCAGCATCGGCATCCACAGCCCTTCCGACACCGCTGGAATTTCCCCCGACGGCGGATAGGTTGCTTTCGTCGCGGCGCGGAGCTGGACCGAGAGATCCGCGACGGTTTGCTTGTGCGCGTCCACCGCCGCGAGGTTGGTCAGCTCCTGCGGATCGTTTTCGTGATCGTAGAGTTCCCTGCCTTGGGCGCCTTCCGCCCACTCGGTGTAGCGCCAGCGCGCCGTGCGCAGGCTGTAGCCAAAAAACCGGCCACCGGTCGCACCCGCTTCGCGCGTGATCGGCGCGGCCTTCGCCTTCGCCGCCGGCCCGCCGCCCCCACCACGCTGCACCTGCGTGAGCGCCCAGCCCCGGCCGCCCGTCGCGGGCTCGCGCAACATCGCCACCAGGCTCTGGCCCTGCAGATTGGCCGGCGCCTTCACGCCGCAGAGCTCCGCCAGCGTGGGGAAAAGATCGAGATGGCTGACCGGCGTCGGCACCACGCTGCCGCGCTTGCCTACGCCAGGAGCCACAATCAACAGCGGCACGCGCGCGCTCTCCTCGAACAGGCTCATCTTCTGCCAGAGTCCGTGCTCCCCGGTGTGATAACCATGATCGCTCGTAAACACGATCACCGTGCTCTCCGCCAAACTGAGCCGATCGAGCGCCGCGATGACCTTGCCGACTTGGGCGTCCATGAAACTGATGCTGGCGTAGTAAGCCTGGAGCGCGGCGCGGCGTTGATCGTCGGTCGCGCGATCCTGCTCAGGCTTGCCGCTGGCGAGCGCCGCCGGCGGAATGTCCGTCCGATCTTCCTGCACGCCTTGCACGACGCGCATCTGCGCCGGCTGGAATTTGTCGAAGTAGGCCTTCGGCGCGACATACGGCGAGTGCGGGCGAAAAAAACCGACTGCAAGGAAGAAAGGCCTCTGCCGCTGCTTCGCGCAGCGCTCGAGCACCCACTCGGCGTCGGCGGCCTGCATGCCGTCGGTGTGCTCCGCGTCGCCCTTCGGCGAGGCATACCAGCTCAGCGAAGCGCCAAACGACCCCGGCGTGAGTGAAAAGATCTTGGGATGCTCCTCGAGCCGGTCGACGCCCGCCGGGTTAAGCTCGAGTTCCCACGAGGCGGGGTCGTCGTGGCCGTTCGTGCCAACCGAGTTGGGCACGCCATAGTGATAGAGTTTGCCGATCCGCCCCGCGAAGTACCCCTGCTGCCGGAACGCCTGCGGCATGCTGAGCTGCGTGGGGATGGATTGCCGGAAGATTTGCGAGTTGGTCAGGATGCCCGTGCTGTTCGGATAGAGACCCGTCAGGAACGAATTGCGGCTCGGCCCGCACAGCGGATAAGTGCAATACGCGCGGTCAAAACGCGCACCGCGGGCGGCGAGTTGATCGAGATTGGGCGTCTGGGCCTTGGGGTCGCCATAACATCCGAGCAGGTTGTTCAAATCGTCGGAGACGATGAAGAGGACGTTGCGGACCGGGCCGGTCGCGGCGGACGCAGACGCGCCGACGAGCAGCAGTGCGATCAGGACCGTACAAGAAGAAAGGAGACGGGACATCATGGGGAACGGCAAGGGAGGGGTGTTTTCAAGGTCGTGCCGGGGGGCGCGCGGGGCCGTGGTTCTTGGCGCGACCACGATTTCGGGAAACAGACTCTCCCCGCTCGCGCCGGCCTTCGGCAAGGCAGTTCTTTCTGCCGTAGGGCGCGTCTCCGCCCCCCCGGTTTGGCTCGTAGTTCCGTCTTTTAGGGCCAGCGCCTCGGCCCGGCTCCGGCCCATTAAGGCCGACGTCCGGCCGTTGAGCAGGATCATTACGCTATCCGAACCGCGCAGGCTGACGTTGCCATCGATGTCCACCTGCACCGAGGCAGGTTTTGCAACAGGTCGCTGGCCGAGCCGGTCTTCAGCGACACCGCCACGAACTCCCGCGGCTGCTTCGAGCCCTCGTCCACCGCCGTGCCGGTGGTCGTCGTGTCCGCATGGGCCAGCCCGAACGCAGCTAACCAGCCAAGGGCGAGACACGAAATTCGAAAACCCATGTGCGGGATAATTATCCCGTGGCGACGGCGCGGCAAGCCGGAGACTGGAGCCAGGTCCCGCGACGAGATCCGTAACCGGCTTCTTCAACTCCGAACCCCAAACTCCAAACTCATAACTGCCGCGAGCGGCGCGTCGCGCGCCGCTACGCGGCCAGGTTCCGCGCGCGCTTCTTCTCAATCCGCGCCGAGGCGAGGATCGATATCTCGTAGAGCACGTACAGCGGCATGGCGAAAATCGTCTGGATGATCGGATCCGGCGTCGGCGTGATGATGGCCGCCGCGACAAAGATCACCACGATCGCATGCCGGCGGTATTTGCGCAGGAAGGCAGTCGAGATGAGCCCCATCCACACCAGCAGCACTATCACCAGCGGAAACTCGAAGGCCGCCCCCACCCCGAGCACCAGCCAGGAAAGCGTACTGTAATAATCACCCGCCGTCCATCGGGGCGTGATCGAAAACACCCCGTGCAGTTCCACCGCCGTCTCGATCGCTTTCGGCATCAGCAGGAAAAACCCGAAGGAGGCACCGAGCAAAAACAGGACCATCGCCGACACGCACATCGGAAGCACCGCCTTCACCTCTTTTTCCGTCAGCGCCGGCGACACGAACTGACCGACGAAGAAAAGTATGAAAGGTGCCGCCAGAACCAGGCCGCCCATCACGCACATCGTGATGATCATCGTGAAGATCTCGAAAATCTTCTGGGTGCCGAGATCGAGGGTGAGCGCCGGGTACATCGCTTGCGCCCGGTAGAGCGGCCACTTCAACTGGGCATCGAACTCCTTGATGAAGTAGCCGATGAACGAGGCGCAGATGATGAACGCGATCACGCTCTTGATGATCGTCCCGCGCAACTCCTCGAGGTGTTCCCAGAAGCCCATCGCCTTCTCGCGCTGCGGACGCGGCGGAAGGGAAGGGTCGGTTGGCTGGTTGTCGTGGTCGCTCACTGAACGTAGGGAAGCGGCATGGTGGGAAGTTTTTTGGAAAACGGAAGCGCGATGTGGGATTACCCCCCCTGGTCGGTCATGCTCCTCTTTCTCTTTCTCTTACTCTTACTCTTTCTCTTCCGGTCTGCCCTTGCCAAGGCCTTCCAAGCACCGGCCGCCCAATCAGAGAGAAAGAGAAAGATTAAGAGAAAGAGTAAGATTAAGAGAAAGATATCGGGGGACCGGAGGGCGCTCCCGCTGGCATTTGCGGCCCGCCGTTCGGGCCCCTCGTCGGTGGGACCGCCTGCATCGTTGACAGCACCCCGCTGCGCCCTATTGCCTCTCGCCTTTCGCGCGTCCGCGCACCCGTTCGTTTTCCACCAAACCTCCTCCCATGGCCGTCAAATCCAAAGCCAAGAAAATCCTCCGGAAGCTCAAGCCTTCCGCGAAAAAGTCCGCCCCCGCGCGCTCCGTTTCGTCCGGCAAGGCGAAGAAATACGTCTACACCTGGGGTAACGGCCGCGCCGATGGCGACGGCTCGATGAAGGCCCTCCTCGGCGGCAAGGGCGCCAATCTCGCCGAGATGACGCGCATCAATCTCCCCGTGCCTCCCGGCTTCACCATCACGACCGACGTCTGCACCTATTTCTACGCGAACAAGAAGACCTACCCGCGCGAACTGCAGGCCCAGATGGAGGCCGGCGTCGCCAACATGGAAAAGATCATGGGCACGAAATTCGGCGCGACCGATGGCATGCCGCTGCTCGTTGCCGTCCGCTCCGGCGCCCGCGACTCCATGCCGGGCATGATGGACACGATTCTCAACCTTGGCCTCAACGACGACAGCGTCGTCGCCCTCGTCAACGCGACCAAGAACGAGCGCTTTGCCTGGGACTGCTACCGCCGCTTCATCCAGATGTACGGCGACGTCGTGCTCGGCGTGCAGAAAAAGGAAGGCGAAGATCACGAGCCGTTCGAGACGGTGATCCACACCTTCAAGCACGAGCGTTACCACGAGGACATCGAGGACTCGAAGCTCACCGCCGATGATCAGCGCGCCCTCGTCACCCGTTTCAAGGAGCTCGTGCGCGAGCGCACCGGCAAGGTGTTCCCCAACGATCCGTGGGAGCAGCTGCGCGGCGCGGCCGGCGCGGTCTTCGGTTCCTGGATGAACGACCGCGCGATGGTTTATCGCCGCAAGTACAACATCCCCACCGAGTGGGGCACGGCGGTCAACGTGCAGGCGATGGTGTTCGGCAACACCGGCGAATCGTCCGGCTCCGGCGTCGCTTTCACGCGCAATCCCGCCAACGGCACCAACGAATTCTACGGCGAGTTCCTCATCAACGCGCAGGGTGAGGACGTCGTCGCCGGCGTCCGCACGCCCGAGCCCGTCCTCAAGCTGAAGGACCAGATGCCGCTCTCCTACGCGGAACTGCTCCGGGTCCGCGC
>JBKJRG010000785.1:0-3193 GCA_046594805.1 Opitutaceae bacterium
GCGCATCTGCCGGTTGGCGGTGGATCGCACCTGCATCTGTAGGCAGCTCGCTTGCGAGCGCTCAGCGACCGGAGCGCTCGCAAGCGAGCTGGCCTACCGCCAACCGGCAGATGCGCCCCAGGAAACCAAGAGTATTCATCGCTTGCGTCGCGCGGGTGAAAGCGGGGGCGCGGCGACATTCCGCTGGCGCTCGACCCCGTGCTGCGAGAATCTGTGGCCGTGATCGCCTCCGTCGCGTTTCGGAATTTCAAGGCGCTGCGCAACACGAGCCTCGCGCTGATGCCCTTCAACCTGGTGATCGGTCCGAACGGCAGCGGGAAGAGCAGCCTGCTCGAGGCATTGATGCGCCTGCGGACGCTCTCGCAGCTTCCGCTGGCCGCTGCCGCCGGGCCCCGCCGCAAACCGGACGGACCCGAAATCGAATTTCGTTTTGTCCCCCCGCACGAAGGCCTCACGGCCGAGTTGGGCTGTGTCTCGGAGTCCGTGTGCGACCTCCTGCGGATTTCGCCCGCCGATGCTCCTGGGTGGCCAGCGTTGCAGGTGGAGCTGGGCGCGATGCGAAGTTATGCGCTCGATCACACGCTCATGGGTGGACCGGCGCCGCGGATGGCAGGGGCGTTCCTCGCGCGAGACGGCGCCAATCTCGCCGCGGTATTGGAGAATCTCCGCGCGCACGCGCCCGCGGCTTTTGCTGCGCTGACGACGGAACTTTTGCGCATCATGCCGGAGTTTCGCGCGCTCGAGCTGGTGGCCAGCGGCCCCAGCCAGGTGGCGCTTGGTTTGCGCCTGGCGGAAGGCGACCTCGTACCGGCCGGTGAACTGTCGCAGGGGATGCTGTACCTGCTCGCCGTGCTGGTGCTGGCATTCGACCCGGTCCCACCGCGGCTGCTTTGCATCGAGGAAATCGACCGCGGGATCCATCCGCGGATGCTCCGGGAAGTGCGCGACGCGCTTTACCGGCTGAGCCATCCCGAAGCCGGCCAGCTGACGCGGAGGCCGGTGCAGATCGTGACGACGACGCACTCCCCTTACTTCATCGATCTTTTCCGCGAGCATCCCGAAGAGGTGGTGATTTCGCACAAGCGCGGGCGCGCCGCCCATTTCGAACGACTCTCCGACCGGCAGGATTTGCCGGAACTGCTCTCCGAGGGTTCGCTCGGTGACATGTGGTTCAGCGGCATCCTCGGCGGAGTGCCGGAGGAAAAATGAGCGCGGTCCTTTACTCAGACTTGCCCCGGTTACGACTGAACTTCCGGCGGGACGGGAGGCGCCGGAACGGATGAAGATCGCGCTGCTCAGCGAATCGCCCGCGGACGAAACGGCGCTGTGCGTCCTGGTGGCGGGCGTGCTCGGCCAGTCGCCGCGGTTTGTTTCGCCCGGCTTCCGCGCGCGGGGCTGGCCCAACGTCGCCCAACTCGTGCCCGCGGTCATCCGGCACCTGCATTTCAACACCGACACCGATGCGCTCGTCGTGGTGGTGGACTCGGACGATTCGGTGGTGCACGCGGCGGAGCATGACCGGCCGGGATATTTTCATCCGCAGTGTCGGATGTGCCAGCTCCGCGCAGTGTTTCGGCAGACCCAGAAGCGCTTGCGGCCGGCGCATGGCCGCGAGCAGGTGCTGCGCTGCCTCGGCGTGGCGGTGCCCGCGATCGAGGCCTGGTATCTGTGCGGGCGCGACGCCGCGGTCACTGAGGCCGCCTGGGTCGAAGGGCAGGCCACCGGCCGCGTGCCCTATACGCGAGCCCAGCTCAAGTGGCGGGTCTACGGTACAGACCGGCCGAGCCTGCCGCTGGAAATCCGCTGCGCGCTGGAGGAGGTGCGCCGGCTGGGGCCGGACCTGCGCCGGCTGGAATACGATTTTCCCGGCTTCGCCGCGTTGGCGGCCGACCTGCGGGCGGCCCGGCCAAAAACTGGTTGACATGTCAACAATAGCGCTGGCAACAGTGTCGGCCATGGAAGAGGACCCGGGCTACGAACTGGTCTCGGCCGTGATGGCCACGGCGGATGCGTTCCTCCGCGAGAGCCACCGGTTGTTCCGGCCCCACGGACTCAGTGGTGCACAGTACAACCTCCTCAACGTGGTGGCCCTTCGCCCCGATGGGTTGAGCCAGCGCGAACTGAGCGATCACCTCGTCGTGGATCGCTCGAACGTCACGGGGTTGCTCGATCGCATGGCCAAGGCCGGCTGGGTCCGTCGCGCGGATCATCCTGGGGATCGCCGCGCCTATCGCGTGCTGCTCACTCCGGCCGGGCGGGCCCTGTGGAAAAAAGTCACGCCGCGCTATCATGCGGTGGTGCGGCAGGTGACGAGCACGGTGCCGGCACGGCAGATCCGGGAGGCCCGGGCCACCTTGCTCCGATTGGAAGAGGCGGCGGCGCATTGGAAACTTCCCCCCGCTTGAGCGAATCCACCATGCCTACCCCGGAGGACATCGCGGCGATCAAACGCCGGCTGGGCGCCTTGGAATACGAGTTCGGACAATTGCAGCGGCTCGTGGCTGCATTGGAAGCGTCTCCTCTCCCGGGCATGGCCGGCACCAGCGGGTCGGCGCTCTTCCCGCCGGTTATCGGGGTCACCACTCCGACCTTGTCTCAAACAACACTGCCCGAAGCGTCGCCCCCGGTCGCCGCACCGGTGCCGGCCCCTCTGATCACCGCGAGGGCGCAACCGACCGCGTCGGCCCTGCCGCCGCTTCTGTCGCCTGCGATGATGGCGACCGTACCGCTGCCGCGATCGGTGGCCCCGGCTCCGATCCTGGAGCCGACCTCCATCTATTCGCCACCGCCCGTGGCGACGAATCCATTGCGCGAATGGCTCGAACCGTTGCAGCTCTGGCCGCCCGCGGGTGAGGACAACGCGGAGGTGCGCCTCGCGGCGTGGTGGGCCACGCGGGTGGGCGCATTGCTTGCCGTTATCGGCATTGTTTTTCTCGGCATCTATGTTTCCCGGAATTCTCCGCCGTGGGTGCGACTGGCGGAGGTGATGGTGGTTACCGCCGGGGTGATTGGCCTGGGCTCATGGCTCGAACGCAAGCTGCCCAAGTTTGGTGCGGTGGTCTTCGGTGCTGGATTGGCGCTGGCGTATTTTTGCGCCTTTGCGGCGTACGCGGTACCCCCGATGAAAGTCATTGTCTCGCCCCTCACCGCGTTGGTCTGCGAGTTACTCGTGGTTGGCGGAATCCTGGCCGTG
>JBKJRG010000116.1:0-2733 GCA_046594805.1 Opitutaceae bacterium
GCGATCCTCAATCTTGAGCAGCACCTCGCCTTCCTGCACGATCCGACCCTCCTCCACCAGCAGCGCCTCCACCTGGCCGCTGGTCTGCGGGTAAAGGTCGACGATCGATTCGGTCTCCAGGGTGGAATTGAAACTGAGGAACGCCGCAATGGGTCCACGGAAAACGGTGGCCACTTCCACCGGGACGGCCTCGGCCGCAGCTTGCCGGGCGCGCTCTTTTTCCGCGGCTTTTTGCGCACCATCGGCGGGCGAGCCCTCACGGTTGGCCGCCGCCGGCGCAGTTCCGCCCGCGGCCGGAGCGGCATTGGCCGTCGGGGCGGCGGCCTTGGGCTTGCAGCCAAGGACAGCGACAAATGCGAGGGCGAGCAGGGCAAAGGCAATCCGCCGAACGTGGGCGGGCGGGGAGTCAGGCACGGGGAATAACACAGGCAGGGCGATCGCGGGGCTAGGATACTACGTCAAAAGCAGGGTTTTCTTTGAACCCGGACCGCAGGTCAAAGGTTTCACAAAAATAAGATGCGAGGATTTTTGGCCGGTCACGGATCCGGTCTGACGGCGGTCACGACCAGAAGGTTGCAGCCGCTTCTGGATCCCAGGCAGAAAGTCGGCGCCGGCGCAGGAGCAGGCGTCCCTGCGCGCGGTAAGGGGCGGCGGCTTCCAGCCGCAGATCTCCTGAATCTGCGGCAGGATGCCGCAGCCAATCGTCCCCGCGCCAGCAGCCAGTATTGAACGCCAGAAAACATCCCGCCGATTCAGGCGGGAGGCAGCGGGTTGAAAACATCAACCGCTCAAACTAAAATGTTCAGCGCCACAGCGCCGCACCTGCGATTTCCCGCAAGGCGAGCTGTCCATCGATCAAATCCAGGGTGGATCGCACGATGGCGATTCCCTCATCGAACTGCGATGTGATCTCTGCACGCATCTCGAATATCGTCTCGAGCGGCATCTGCTTCAACGCGCTGCCGATCAGCGAGTGAATCGCCTCCGCCTGCTGCTCCAAGGGGAGCGCCGCGATGGTGGAGAGGATGCGCGAGGCAATATCGTCAGGGTGATTCATGTTATCACGACTAACAGAAAGGCGGAGCCACGCGCGGTTCCGCGATTGGCGGTATCACCCTAGATGCGCTCCATGACCGCGGCAGCGGGCACAGGAACAGTGGGACTGGCTGCGGAGTGAATGGGTTATTCGCCCGCTGGACGCTGAGTTGCGCCCGCTGGGGCGCTTGAAAGCGCGCCACCTTGAATCCGACGTGCGGCGGCGCTGGCGATTTGTCTGCCCCCAGACTCCTCCCGCCTGCGCCACCGCACGCGAATCTCAGACATCGCAACAGTGTGCCACGGGGCGCGCCGGTTCCGCGCGGCCGTCGGGGAAAATTTTTCTTCCGCAAGGAACCTACACGTCGATTACGGGTGGCTGGCCGCTGTCCCAGCGCGTCGTCGTCCAGCGTTCCACCGGGTGGGCCACACCACAAAACGCACACGGCGCCGCGGGCTGGGCCACCTGGCAATGCGGACAAATGCCGCGGGTGGAAAACGGATCGAAAGGATTGCCGCACGCATGGCAGCGCCAGAGTGGTCCGCCGGGCGGAGGCTGGCCGCAGCCCGGGCAGGCGAAACCGGAATGGCGTGGAATCCGCGAGAGGGCGAGCAGCGCCTGCGCCTGCCGGTAGCCGGCCAGGCATTGCTGCACGAGGAATAGGGTCATGATGCCCATCCAGATCGAGCGTTGTTGAAATGCGTAGAAGGCGAGACCGGCGATTCCGACAAACCCAACCACGCTCGCAATCTGCAGGCTGCGGGCGCGGCCGAACGGATACCACAACACGGAGCGCAGGATCTGCCCGCCATCGAGCGGATAAACCGGCAGCAAGTTGAAGATCAAGAGGGCGAAATTAATCCAGATGACCGTGCGGAGAAAGCGGCCGACATCGATATGGTCGAGACCCCAGCCCCAGTTGACTCGCGCCCATTGCAGGCCGAACAGCACCGGCACCAGAATCACATTGACCAACGGTCCCGCGGCCACGCTCCACAGTTGCGCGCCGGCGCGCAGTGGCGCCCTGACGAACGCAATCCCGCCCAGCGGCCAGAGAATGATCTCGTCCGCCTGGCCCCCGGTCTGGCGGGCCGCGAACGAGTGCCCGAATTCATGCAGCAACACGATCAGGAAGAGCGTGAGGTATTCCGCCACGTTCCAGACTGGCGAATCGTAGGCCCGGCGGCGGGTCGACAACTCGACCAGGGCCACGACAAACCACGACCAGTGGAGATAGACCTGGATGCCATTGAAGCGAAAGAGGCGAATCGTGCCGGACTGGGTGGAGATCATCTGCGGAGCCGGGCAGCGTGCTGGTCAGAGTCGGATTGTCCAATGACGAATGCCGGGAGGCTAACCTTCGACGCCCAGTTGTGAACGCGGAGGAAATCGCCAGGGTATGACCATGAGCCGCGCCTTCGTACGTGAATCCGACTTTCCGCAGATGCCGGAGTTGCCGCCGCAGGTCTCCCCGCTGCCGCCCGGCGCCAAGAATCTCATGACCGCAGCCGGGGCCCGACGGCTGCGCGAAGAACTCGCCCGACTGACCGACGTCGAGCGCCCGCGGCTCGCGGGCGCCCGACCCGACGACACCGATGCGAAGCGCGAACTTCAGGTCCTGGATCAACGCCTGCGCTACCTGCAGCAAAGCCTGCGCACCGCCGAGATTGTACCGGCCGGCGACGGACCGCCTGACG
>JBKJRG010000259.1:0-4186 GCA_046594805.1 Opitutaceae bacterium
GCTCGAGGGCGATCGATTTGCGGGCCACCGCTTCGTCTTCAACCAAAGCGGGCTGCATGTCACGCTCGTCAACACCATCGCGGAGCGAGGCCGGCTGCAGCAGCGGGCCGATGTCGATCGCTACCTCGAAAGGCTCCGCCAGGTCCCGAAGCGGATTGACGAAGGGATCGCGCGGGCGCGCGCCGCGGCAGACCGCGGACTGATTCCGCCGCGCTACATTCTCGAGCGCGCGCGGGAGCAGGTCGTGATGTTCCTCGAGCCGGAACCGGCGCAGAACGTTTTCGTCCACGGACTCGAGCGCCGTTCCGGAGACATCCAAGGATTGTCCACCGAGGCGCGCGCGGCCGCCCTCACCAAGGCCACCCGGATCGTCGAGGCCGAGGTCAAGCCAGCCTACGAGCGAGTGCGGGTTCTCCTCGATGCGCTTCTCCCGCTCGCGAAGGCTGAGGCCGGTTTAGTGCAGCTTCCGGACGGCGCGGCGGCGTATGCGCACGCGATGCGCAAATACACCACCACCACGATGACCGCAGAAGAGATTCACGCGCTGGGCCTGCGGGAGGTGGCACGAATCGAGGGCGAAATGGACCGTTTGCTGCGCGAGATGGGGCACCCGGAAGGCAGCGTGCGCGTCCGCTATGCCAAGGTGGCGCTCGGAGAAGTGCTGCCCGCGGAACCCGATCCGCGCACCGCGCTGCTCGCGCGCTACACGCAGATAATTCGTGATGCCGAGCGGCGGAGCGCCACCTTGTTCGAACTCACGCCGAAAGCGCCGGTCGAAGTCCGCCGCGTCCCGGCGTTGACCGAACGCACCGCGGCCGCGCACTACACTGCCCCCACGCTCGACGGCAGCCGGCCCGGGATTTTCTGGCTGCCCATGCCGGGGGCGACGTTCTCGTACAGCGCGCGGATGCGCAGCCTGGCGTATCACGAGGCGGTGCCCGGCCATCATTTCCAAATCGCGCTCCAGGCCGAGCAAAAGGAGCTGCCCCGGTTTCGGGCGCGCCGGACCTTTGGGGGCATCAGCGGGCACAGCGAAGGCTGGGGCCTGTACGCCGAGCGACTGGCCGTCGAGCAGGGCTGGTATGAAGGTGACACGTTTGGCCTGCTGGGAGCCCTCGATTCCGAATTGTTCCGCGCGCGGCGGCTGGTCGTTGACACCGGCCTGCACGCGAAGGGTTGGACGCGGCAACACGGGATCGACTACGGCATCAGCGCCCGCGAAGTGGAGCGCTACATTGCGAACCCGGGCCAGGCCTGCGCGTACATGATCGGCATGCTGCACATCCTGCAGGAGCGCGAGAAGGCGAAGGCTGCGCTCGGTGACCGGTTTTCGCTGGCATCATTTCATAGCACTATTCTCAAGACCGGCGCGGTGCCGCTGGCCGTCCTGACGGAGGTGATCGACGCCTGGGTGGCCGGTCAGCGGGGAAGCGCACCGGTAAAGAAGGGATGAACGGGGTGTCGTCGCCGGATTCCAATCCGGGATGCGCCGGATGTCCTGCGAATCCTGTCCAAGAAAAATCGCCGGCGGTGCGCGCAGAGCGACTTTCACCCGTGACGTGAAGTGGAGCCGGGGCGCCCTCGCCCCGGTCGTGCGGTTGACGGACAGGCGCATGGATCGAAATGACCTTTGGGGCACGCGTACGAGCGAAGCGCATCGCCGGCCGCACCGCAATGCCGTGTCGCACGTGGGCCCTGCGCCTAAACGCGCGCTCCCATCATTTTCACGTATTACGTGAAAACGCGCTCCGGCGGGACGGGGAAATGGGGGTCGGTCGGAGGGCCGGAATACAGACCGGGCGAGGACGCCCCATCCCCAGGAAAAAACGAAACAACTCGATCCCCGTGCGGGCGCCCCTCAATCGCACAAGGCAGAATTCATTTTACCCTCATGTCCGGCTTCTCCCGGGCCAGATCGTCCTCCCACGCGGCGAGCCTCTGTTTGAGGTCGGCAAAAACGTCCGGGTGGCGGAAAAACAGGTCGCGCCGCTCGCCAATATCGGCGGCAAGGTCGAAGAGCATTTCCACATTTCCGTCCTGGAGATACTTCCATTTGCCGTGACGGACCGCCTTTTGCTGGCGCCCGATTCGATCGATTCGCCAACAGAGCGTGCGTGTCACCGGCGCACGCCCGTCCGCCAGGATGGGCAGCAGGTCGATGCCATCGAACGGGCGATCCGCCGCCGGTTTTGCCCCCGCCACGGCCGCGAAGGTCGCGCTCAAATCCATGGTGATACCAACCTGGTTCGTGACGACGCCACGCGGGAGCCGGGCCGGCCAGCGCATCAGGCAGGGCACGCGGATGCCGCCCTCCCAGAGCGTGGATTTGTGGTGCGAGAGCGGCGTGTTGTCGGAATACCGTTCCCCGCCGTTGTCGCTGCTCAGGACCACCAGCGTGTTATCCAGGATCCCGTGCCGCTCCAACTCGGCGAGGATCATCCCCACGCCGTCGTCGACTTTTTCCACCATCGCGGCGTAGGTGCGCCGGTCGCCGTCATACATGTTGGCCTTCGTCACGCTCGGCTTCGGCCGGCCGGGCGGCTGGAAGGGGCTGTGCACCGCCAGATGCGGGACGTACAAAAAGAAAGGCGCGCGGGCGTGCTTCCGGATAAAGCCGACCGCGCGCTGATTGATCAGGTCGGTGAGGTAGCCCTCGACCTTGACCGGCTCCAGGCCATCGCGCAATGCGTAGGTGCCATCGAAGTACGTGTGCGTGTAATAGTCGGCATGGCCCAGCAGCTCCCCAAAATATTCGCCGAAGCCGTGCCGGGTGGGATTGTATTCGTCGCGGTAGCCCAGGTGCCATTTGCCGAAAGCACCGGTCGCGTAGCCGGCCGCCTGCAACATTTTTGGCAGCGTCGGCACGGAGGTGGGCAGTCCCAGCCCATGCATGTCGGGTTCACGGACCCACTCGTCGCCCTGCCGCCGCCAGGCGTCGGCGGTGAAACCAAAGGCCCACTCCAACCCCACGCGCTGCTGCCAGCGTCCCGTGATGAAGCCGCAGCGCGTCGGCGTGCACACCGGGGCATTGGCATAGAAATCGGTGAAACGAACGCCTTCCCGGGCGAGCCGATCGATGTGTGGCGTGCGAATGTCCTTCGCGCCGTAGGCCCCGGTGTCGGCGTACCCGAAGTCGTCGATCAGGATGAACACGATATTGGGTTTCGCGTTCGCGGCCGCCCCCCAGGCAGATGCCAGGCCGGCCACGCAGAACAGGGCAAACAAACGCACGACATTCATGAGTGGTCCGGAGAGCGGGGTTTTTGCATCGCTGGCCCGGCACGAGCGGCCAGGGTGGTCGCAGCAACGACACAGGGTTGTCCGGAGGCGAAGCGAATCGGCCAGTCGATTCAAGCCTGGAGTCGGCCGCCGTCCTCCGTCGGTCGGGGGCCACCTGCCCTGCGCCGGCGAGCGTCGCCCAACTTCATCTCCTAAGATCATGGTCACACAACGCGGTCAGTTCTCAAAATTTTCAGTGACTCCGTCGCACTTGCGATTAACTCAGTCTGCCCGAACCCGCCCACCGCACCGCCGACCCCGGCGGCCAAACTACCACAACGCAGATAGGCGACCTCGTTTGCCCGCCACTCTCATGAAGTCTCTCACGCTCGCTCTCGTTCTGCTCTCGTCCGCCGTTGCAAGCCGCGCCGCCGACGCTCCCTGGCGCGATCTCTTCAACGGCCGCGACCTCACCGGCTGGAAAATCGTCAGCCGCCAGCCCACCGCCAGCGCTACGGTCGAAAACGGCGAACTCGTCGGCCACATGATTCGCGGCACACCCGAACACACGTTCTTTTGCACCGAGGAAAAATTCGGCGACTTCATCCTTGAGCTCGAGTGCTACCAGACCGGGGGCTTCAACAGCGGCATTCTCTTCCGCTGCGTCGATACGCCGGCTGACGCCAAGGTGCGCCTCCACGGCTATCAGGTGAAGATCGATCCCTCGCCCACGCGCCGCTGGACGGGCGGCATCTTCGACGACTACGGCAAAAATTGGCTCTGGCTCCAGACGCTCGCCGAAGACGAGCGCGCCCGCACCGCCTACTCGTTCAACGCGTGGGCCCGCTTCCGCATCGAAGCCCTCGGCCGCGAACTCAAAGTCTGGGTCAACGGCATCCCCACCGCGCACCTCCTTCACGACAAATACAGCCGCGGCTACCTCGCGTTGAAGATCCACTCCTTCCCT
>JBKJRG010000272.1:0-6529 GCA_046594805.1 Opitutaceae bacterium
GAGGAGGAGGAAGGCATTTTCTTCGAGGACCATTCCAGCCATGTGCTGCAAGACGACGAACTCAACCTGCTGCTTTCATTTCCCAACGTGCTGATCACGTCTCACCAGGCTTTTCTCACTGACGAAGCGTTGAGCGAAATAGCCCGCGTGACGACGGAAAACATTTTGAAACTAGACACCGGCAAACCGTTCCTGCCGGCAACCCTCCTCACCGATGCCGTCACTATGACTGGTCGAAGGGGAATCCCAGACTCACCGAAGGCGCAATTATGACTGAACAACTTCTCATTTGGATTGGTTTCTGCGTGTTCGTTTTGGCGATGCTGGCGCTGGACCTCGGCGTCTTCCATCGCAAGTCGCACACCGTCGGCATGAAGGAGGCGCTGACTTGGAGCGGCGTGTGGATAGCCCTGGCGTTGCTGTTCAACGCGGGGGTCTGGCACTGGCGCGGCGGCGAGCAGGGGCTGGAATTCCTCACCGGCTATGTCGTCGAACTGGCGCTCAGCGTCGATAACCTGTTCGTCTTCCTCCTCATTTTCGGCTACTTCAAGGTTCCGGCGCAGTATCAGCACAAGGTATTGTTTTGGGGCATTATCGGCGCGCTGGTCATGCGCGCGGTGTTCATCGGCGCGGGCATCGCACTGATACAGAAGTTCCACTGGATCATCTACGTCTTCGGCGCGGTGCTCGTCGTCAGCGGCCTCAAGATGGCGTTCGAGAAGGACAAGGAAGTGCATCCGGAAAAAAATCCCGTGCTCCGACTCTTCCGCCGCTTCATGCCGGTGACGGCGGAGTATCACGAGGGGCGGTTCTTCGTAATGAAGGACAAGGTGCGGATGGCCACACCGCTCTTCATCGTGCTGCTGATGCTGGAGACGACCGATCTGGTGTTTGCCGTGGACTCCGTGCCCGCCGTGCTCGCCATCACCACCGACCCGTTCATCGTTTATACGTCGAACGTCTTCGCCATCCTCGGCCTGCGCTCGATGTTTTTCGCGCTGGCCGGAGTGATGAATTTGTTTCGCTACCTGCACTACGGGCTGGCGGCAGTGCTGGTGTTCGTCGGCGCTAAAATGCTGCTGGCGGGCTGGTGGAAGGTTCCGACGCTGCTCTCTCTCGTGGTAATCCTGGGACTGCTGACCGCAGCCGTCGTGGTTTCGATCCTCCACCCCGCGCCGCGTGGCCAACCGGAAAAACCGGCGATGCCGCCGCACTGAAGACTCCCCAATCATGAACGGGCTGCAACCCATCACAAACCCATCGTCAGCGCCGGACTCTGCTCGTCGCCGCCCGCACTGCGCGCAGAATTCCGGCCCGATCCTCGGGATCGTCGGTGGCGGCCAGCTCGCCCGGATGCTCGCGCAATCTGCCGCACAACTGGGCTGTGCATGCGTCGTGCTCGAACGCGGCCGCGACATACCAGCGGCGAGCGTGAGCAGCCAGACAATCGTCGGTGATGGCAACGACCCGAGGGCGCTGGCGCAACTCGGCTGGCAGGTGGACACGGTAACACTCGAAAACGAATTCGTCGATGCGGACAGCCTGATCGCGTTGGAGCAATCCGGCGTCCCACTTTGGCCCGCGTCTTCGACGGTGCGGCTCATTCAAGACAAGCTTCGCCAGCGCGAAGCTCTCTCCGCAGCAAATCTTCCAGTTCCGCGTTTTGCCGCTGCACCGGACAAGGCGTCGGTCGCAACTCTTGGTGCGAGCCTCGGCTGGCCGCTGCTGATCAAGAAGCGTCGCAATGGCTACGATGGCCGGGGCAACGTCACGTTGCGGTCTGCCGCTGAAATAGACGCCGCCTGGCTGCGATTGGAGGGCGATGCCTCTCCGCTCTACGCCGAGGAGTTTTGTGCGTTTAACATGGAAATCGCCGTGATCATCTGCCGCGGACGCGACGGAACCGTCGTCACCTATCCCGTGGTCGAGACCATCCAACAAAACCACGTGTGCCACATCGTCAAAGTTCCCGCCGTGATCTCGGCTGATACGGCAGGCCGGGCCATCGAGATCGCGCGGCACGCGGTGGAGGCGGTCAATGGCGTGGGTTGCTTCGGCGTCGAACTTTTCCTGATGCCCGACGCGAGCATTGTCATCAACGAGCTGGCCCCGCGCGTGCATAACTCCGGGCACTACACCATCGAGGCGTGTGCGTGCTCGCAGTTTGAAAACCACGTTCGCGCCGTTCTGGGTTGGCCACTGGGTGCCGCCACGATGCGCGCGCCGGCCGCCGTGATGCTGAACCTCCTGGGTTCCCGCGCAGGTTCCGGCCAGCCGCACGGCATCGAGCAGGCGCTGGCGGTGGCCGGAGCGCACGTCCATGTTTACGGGAAAAACCGCAGTGCCGCAGGGCGAAAGATGGGCCACGTAACCGCGCTCGGCAACACGGTCGAAGAGGCCCTGGCCACTGCCCAGCGCGCGGCCAGCGTCATTCGTTTCGGCGATTCCTTATGAAACAAAAACTGAAAGCAAGACCGTTGGTCGGCGTCATCATGGGCAGTGACTCCGATTGGCCGACGATGAAACTCGCGGCCGAAACGTGCGCCGAATTCAGCGTGCCCTTCGAAGCGCGCGTCGTTTCCGCCCACCGCACGCCGCTGGGCATGGCCGCGTATGCGCGCACCGCCGTTGCTCGCGGCTTGAAGGCGATCATCGCCGGTGCGGGCGGCGCGGCGCATCTGCCGGGCATGGTCGCCAGCTACACGCCGTTGCCGGTCATCGGTGTGCCGATCGAGAGCACGGCGCTCCGTGGCATCGATTCCCTCTTGTCGATTGTGCAAATGCCATCGGGCGTGCCCGTGGCCACGGTGGCAATCGGTAATGCTCGTAATGCCGGGTTGCTGGCCGTGCAAATCCTCGCAACCAGTGACCCCGCTCTTCAGCGACGCATCCTCAACTTCAAGACACGGATGGCGCGGGAATCGCGCGCGAAGAATCGGAATCTAAGTCTCTGAACACCCCATGGGACTTTTCGACGCCATTCAGGCCAACCTGGCCTCACCGCCCATATTGTTCTTCGTGCTCGGCCTGCTCGCCGCCGCCGTCAAGACCGACCTGCGCTTTCCCGAGCCACTTTATATCGCTCTGACACTCTACCTCCTCGTGGCGATCGGATTCAAAGGCGGGGTGGCCGTGTCCCTGGCCGGGTTGGGCGCGGTGTGGTTGCCGGCGTTGGCGGCCGTTGGTCTCGGTTTGGCCATTCCTCTTTGGTCGTATCCGATTCTGCGGTTCGTGGGCAAGTTGCCAGCGGTGGATGCGGCGGCGATTGGTGCCCACTATGGTTCCGTCAGTGCCGTGACCTTCATTGCGGCAGTGAGTTACCTGAACGAACTCAAGCAGCCGTATGAAGCCTATGCCAGCGCGTTTCTGGCGGTGATGGAATCCCCGGCGATTGTGGTTGGTGTGGTGTTGGGCAAACTTGCCACGCGCCGCGAAAAGTCGTCACTGAGTGCCGTGATGCGACTGGCCCTGCACGAAGGGTTGCTGGGACGGAGCGTTTTTCTGCTCGTCGGCTCGCTGCTCGTCGGCTTCCTGTGCGGCCAACGTGGCCTGGACGCCACGGCGGGATTCTTTGTGACGCCCTTCCAAGGCATACTCGCTCTTTTTCTACTAGAGATGGGCATGGTCGCCGCCCGGCGCTTCGGCGATCTGCGAAAAGTCGGCCTCTTTCTGGTAGGCTTCGGTGTCTTGATGCCCTTGGCGCATGGCGTGATCGGGATCATGCTGGGCCAGTGGGCCGGGCTCAGTCTCGGCGGCGCCATGCTGCTGGGCGTGCTGGCATCGAGCGCATCGTATATTGCCGCACCTGCGGCGATGCGCCTCTCTTTGCCCGAGGCGAATCCAACATTGTATCTGACCTCGGCGCTGACCATCACCTTTCCCTTCAACATCACCTTCGGGTTGCCTTTCTACTACGAAGTAGCGCGATGGTGGTTCGCTGCCGGCCAATGACAACCCATCCCATGAAACTCGTCACAATCGTCTGCGAAGCGCTGGCCCGCGACCGCGTGACCAGGCTCCTGACCGAAGAAGGCGCGCGGGGCTACACGTTATTCTCCGTGGAGGGTCTCGGCGCGAAAGGGTCCCGGGTGGCCGACATCCAGGAGTTCGCCAATATTCAAATCGAAGTAATCGTTCCCGAACCCGTCGCTCAACGGGTTCTGGAGAGCCTGTCCCGGGATTTGCTTCCGCATTTTGCCATGATCGTTTATGAAAGCGATGTCCGGGTTTTGCGGCAGCAAAAATTTTGATGGCTTCGTTGCTGTCGTCCGGTCGAACAGAGGCGAAGGTTCTCGGGTCTCGTATATAGCGGCAGCAACCAGCACGTGCCCGGGGCCGGCCGGAGCAGCGAACCCGATCGGGCCATTCGCCCAAGCCTTCTGCTGGTGCAGCTTGTTCTTGTAGACCTCATACGCCTTCTCGATTTTCCAGCGCAGCAAGTAGAGCAAAACCTGACCCGATCCCGCCATCTCTTAGGGTTTTTGGATTTCAAAGAAATCGCCGGCGGGCAGGCAACGCGGGCCGCGACGGGGCCGAATGCGGACTCACAGACGGGAGAGTTTAGTAGGTTCCCTTGACGGCAAACGTCCACGACTGGCCGACGGTCTCGTGGCGGATCATCGCGGTGGGGCCGGTGACGAAGCGCTGCATGTTGATGTAGGGCGTGTCGGTGACATTCCGCACGCTGACGGATAGACTGTAGTTGTTGGAGAGGCGCCAACTGCCGCCGGCGTCGACGTTGGCGCGGTGCCGGCGGTAGGTGGTGCCGGCGAGGTTGGTGTTGATGTCGTCGGACCAGTTCCAGTTGGCGTAAACGTTGAGCCGGTTGATTGAGTAATTGATGCCGCCGCTGGCGAGATGGGGCGTGAGGTTGGCGCGCGCCACCTCGGCGTAGAGGCGGGTGTAGGCCCCGCGGACAGTGAGGCGTTTGAACTTCTCGCCGAGAAACGAGAGGCTCTGGCTATACTCCAGCTCCATGCTGCGGATTTTGATCCGGCCGGGGTTGTTGTCGAAAGTGGAGAAGAAGAAGTCGGCGTATTCGGTCCCGGTGTAGCCGAATTCCTCTGCGGTGAGGCGGTTGTTTACGATGAGATCGGTGACTTTGCGCTCGGTGAAAGTGGCGGAGAGCTGGCCGACCGGCTCGAAGTAGTAGGCGACGCGCGCCGCATAGTTGTCGGAGGTCTCGGGCTTCAGTCCGACGCTGGGGGAGGTCACGGTGCGCACCGCGGGATCGTCGTTCACGACCCAGACGCCGGAGAGATTCACGTAGGACGGGCGGCGGATCGTCGAGCTGAAGCCGAAGTGGAAATCGAGGTTGCGGGAGAAATTGTACTTCAGCGACGCGCTGGGGAACAGATTGTCGTAGTTGCCGGTGCGCTTCACGCGGGGCCGCGAGAGAAACTGGTATTGGATGCCAGGGATGGTGGTGGCGATGCCAGCAGCCGTGAGGGGGAAACCGGCGGCACGGACTTCGGTGGGATTGCGAGTGTCGGCTTCGCTAGCTTCAGTCTCGGTGCCCTCCCAGCGCAGGCCGGTGCGGAAGGTGAGGCGCTTGTAGCTGGTCGTGCCCATGAGGAAAGCGGCGTCGAGCTGCTCGTAGAAGCGACGGCGGCGGGCGACGTAGGACTGGTAGAAGTTCTCGTTGTTGTTGCCCCAGTTTTGGCGGAAGTCGGCGGGATTGGCGCGGTAAAGGTCACCGAGGGCGCGGAGATTGGGCATGAAGACGGTGCTGCCGCTGGAGGACGCGGTGCTGCCGCCGTTCATGGCGAGGGAGTATTCCCACGGGGAACGGTAGTTAGCCCACGCGCCGGGCAACGCGGTGACGCCGCCGGGCGCGTAATCGAAGCGCTTCGCGAGCTGGTCGTCCTCGAATTTCTGCGCCTGCTGGCGCGTTTTCAGGCCGGTCTTCCAGACGACGGGGAGGCCGCGGGTGGTCTTGAGCGTGGCGATGATCTCGGCGGTGGCGAGGACGGTGCGGCCGAAGCGACCGTCGTTGGCGGTGAGGGTGGGATTGTTAAAGCTGGCGCCGCTGGCGATATCGGGCCCGGCGGATTGGACGAAGCTCCAGCCCGGATCGAGGAGGGAGGAGCGTTGCGCGCGAAAGAGGACGCCGCTGGCGGTGGGACTGTTGGTATCGCGGATGGAATCGCGGCGGCCGAGCGGGTCATACCAACTGGTGGAGTCGCTGTAGGCGCCCTTGGCCTCGAGTTCGAAGTTGCCGCGCTTGAAAGCGAGGCGAGGGAGCAGGGTGAAGGTCTCGCCCATTTTCGAGACGGCGACAGGATTGACCCGCACAGTGCCGTTGGCGGCAGAGGTAAACGAGAGGAGCGGATCGGCGCCGATGACTTCGGCGCGCGTGCCGGCGTTGAAGATGACGGTGCGCTGGGGAGTCCACAGGTCGGCGTAGTTGTAAACGACGCCGAGGCCGACGTTGAGGTCGCGGTTGATCTTGTAGTCGACGGTGAGGGTGGTGGCGAAGCGCTTGTTGAAACGCGGAGCCCATTGGTAATTCAGCGTGGTGGGGACGAGC
>JBKJRG010000524.1:0-2584 GCA_046594805.1 Opitutaceae bacterium
GGAATCCGTTTCCGACCGGGTGACGTCGCGGCGAAGTAGCGCCGGCACCCTGCCGGCTCCGAAGTGGCTCCGGCTTCCAGCCGGAGATCCGGGGTTACAGGGCGGCAAGCGCGGGCCCTACCACGGATGATGTGTGGGTAGACGGCGCCAGTCCTACCTCGGAGCGCGATTATACTTCTTCAGGATCTCCTGGACCCGCGCAGCGGGCAATCCCTCGACCACGTGATCGTCGCGGCCGGTCATCGTCTCGCCGGCAAAGAGGGCATTGATGATCGCTTCCTCGGTCGCTTCGACGGTGGACTCGAACAGCGGGGTCATGGCGCCGTTGGTCAGGGCCTGTACGTCGGCCGGCCGCGGATTCATTTCGCCCGGGCTGGTCTCGGCGCGGGCCGCGGCCACGTTAGCGGTGGAGAACGCGAGGAAGATATCGCCCGAACCATTGCCGGAAATGCTTCCGGTCCGCGCCAGCCCGAGCGACGCCCGGCGCGCGAGCCGTTTCAATTGGTGGGGAAGGAGCGGTGCGTCTGTCGCCACCACAATGATAATGGACCCCGTTTCGCCCGCGCTGGCCGTGGCCGGACCAAGCGCGTCGAGGCTCGCCGATTTTCGCGTGCCACCCCCGATTTCGCGACCTACGGGCACTCCAGCGATGGTCAACTGCCGGCGGATGCCGTGATTGGCCTGCACCAGCGCACCGACCGTGTAGCCACCGATATCGGCGGCAAGTTTGCGCGACGCGGTGCCGATGCCGCCCTTGAATTCATAGGAAATCATGCCGGTGCCGCCGCCCACGCTGCCTTCGGTCACGGCGCCGCCGCGTGCTCCCTCCAGTGCAGCCACCACGTGCTCGGGCTTCACGTGAAATCCGTTGATGTCGTTCAGCCAGCCATCCCAGGTTTCGGCCACGACCGGGAGCGACCAGAACACGTTCGGCAGATCCTTCCCGAGTGCGCGCGTCTGCCACCCGATCACGGCATCGCGCACGACGCCGACACTGTGGGTGTTGGTGAGGAGGATTGGGCTGTCGAGAAAACCGGATTCTTCAATCCAAGCCGTGCCGGTCATCTCGCCATTGCCATTAAGGGAAAACACGCCGGCGAAAACCGGCGCTGCTGCCGCGCCTTTACCGCGCGGCAGGATGGCCGTAACGCCGGTGCGCACCGGGCCGCGTCCCACCTCGAGTTTCCCCGCGCCTGAAATCAAGGTAACGTGCCCAACCTCGACGCCGGCGACGTCCGTGATCGCGTTCAGCGGACCTGGTGTGCCGTCGAAGGGCACGCCCAGTTCGCGCGCCCGGGGTTTGGCGGCGAGGGGCGCGAAGAGGACCGAAAGGAGGACGGCGGAGGCGGCGAGAGGGTACGACGAGCGGCGAATCATGGCATGATCTTGGTGGGCGCCGCTCGTTGGGGCGAGCTTCGTAGGGCGTCGCTTGACGACGCCCGAGATCATCTCTGGACCTCGTACCGCGGGCGTCGGCAAGCGACGCCCCTACGACTGATCTTGCGACTCCACTCAGAACCTATACGCGTAAGTTACTCGGCTTTGTTCTTCTTTTTCCCACTCGCCGCTTTCGGGGCCGGCTCGGCCGGCGGCCGATCCACGTAGGCGGCGGCGTCGAAACCCACGGCCTTCGCCTCGCGGTCGAACGTCGCGAGCATCTCGGTGAGCAGCGGTTTGTGCGCGGCCTCGCGGGCAAGGTTCTTCGTCTCATACGGATCCGCCTGCAAATCGAAGAGCTCGGTCCAATCGTCATGGCCCGGATATTTGATCAGTTTAGCGCGCTCGGTGCGGACGGCGAAGACCGTCGGCATCGTCGGATAACCGGCTTCCTGGAAATATTCGTAGAAAAACGCCTTCCGCCAGTCGGTGCGCCGGCCGGCCAGCAGTGGCGCCATGCTCCGGCCATGCATCGCGCGCGGCACCGTGACACCCGCGAGTTCGAGCAGCGTCGGCGCGAGATCGACATTGAGCACCATTTCGTCGGCGACCTTGCCCTTGCCGATCAGCTTTGGGTAACGCACGAGCAGGGGAATGCGCAGCGACTCGTCGTACGCCGAGCGTTTGTCGCCGAGCTGGTGCTCGCCGAGGTAATAGCCGTTGTCGCTCGAGAACACCACGACCGTGTCCTCGGTCAGCCCCAGCTCGTCCAGCGTTTGCAGCACGCGGCCGAGATTATCGTCCGCGCCCGAGATGCAGCGGAAATATCCCAGGTTGAGTTTCGGCCGCCCGCCGGCGCCATCGACGAGCGCGGTGCCCTTGTTGGTCGCAGTGCCAGCCGCCGGCGCGCGAAACGGCGCGCGCGAGTTGAGGTTCGGCACCGGCCGAGCCTCGGCGTCGGCAAAGCGATCCTTGGCGCGAGCCGGCGGCTCGAAGGGCCCGTGGCAGGACTTGTAACCCAGCACGACGGAGAACGGCTTCGCCCGGTTCAGCTTGATGAATTCGATCGCGAAATCCGTCGTGACGTCGTCGACGTAGCCTTGGGTGGGCGTCGACTTGCCGTTGATTTCGATGGGGCAATCGATGTAGCGGCCCTGGCCGACGAAGCTGGCCGAGTAGTCGAAGCCCGGGCGCTGGCCGCTCTGCG
>JBKJRG010000537.1:0-3490 GCA_046594805.1 Opitutaceae bacterium
GCCTTCCGTCAGCGTGCCGGTTTTATCGAATACCACTCGTTGCACACGCCGCAGGGCCTGGAAGGCTTCGCCGGTGCGCATCAACACACCGCGCTCCGCGCCTTCGCCTGCTCCGCGCACGATCGACAACGGCGCGGAAATTCCCACCGCGCACGGGTAACCCATCACGAGCACGCTCAAGCCCGCGAACATAGCGCGTTGCAGATCGATGGGATTCCCCATCGCGAGTGGAAAGAGCACCCAAAACACGGTGGCGCCAAGCGAAGTCATCAGCACGAGGGGCGTGTAAACCCGCAACACACGGTCAACCAAGTGCAGCAAACCCGGCTTGAGCGCTCGGGCGTCTTCCACGCTGCGGATGACTTGTCGCAGAAAACTATCTTCACCGACGAGCGTGGTGCGCACGAGGAGCGTGCCGTGGCCGTTCAAGGACCCGCTGACCGTGCGATCTCCGACGCGTTTCGTGACTGGCAGTGGCTCACCGCTGACGAGCGATTCGTCCACATCGGATTCACCGGACTGCACCTCACCATCGACGGGCACGCGCGCTCCGGGGCGGATGCGCACCAAGTCGCCCACGCGCACTTGTTCGAGCGGCACTTCTCGTTCCTGGCCATCCGTGAAGACGTGAGCGACGTCCGGCTCCAGATCGAGCAGCTTCTTCACTGCTTGCGAGCTGCGCGTTTTCACAATGAGCGACAGCCATTCGGAGAAGATGTGATACGTGATCACCATCACCGCGACGGAGAAAAATGCGGTCGTCGGATAATGCGGTGGATTGAAAGCCAGTCCGATCACACCGCCCACGACGCCACCGATCGCGCCAAATTCCACCAGCACGTGCTGATTGAGAATGCCGCGGCGCAACGCCATAAATGCCATGCGCACGATGTGGCCACCCACGCCGAAAATCAGGGCGACCGCCAGTCCGCCCGCGAGCCACGGCGTGGCGCCACCGAATGCCCCGCGCAATTGGAGCGCGTAGATTGCCGCGCCAAAAACCGCGAGAATCGCGGACCCGGCAAAAGCCCAGCGCAGTCCAAAGCTGCGCAACACGGCGAAGGAAAAAGCGACGAGGCTCGCGATGGAAAATACACATAACCAGAACCAGCCGGTGCCGACGGGATAGCCGGCCAAGCCCATCGCGGCGATGCTCATGGTGAGGCCCGTGATGAAGCGCGACCGTTCGTGCGTCAGCGCGTTCTCCTCTTCCTCAAACGGACGCACCTTGCGCGGATCGGACACGGTGTAGCCGATGTCCTTGAGCGTTTGCAGTAAATCCTCGGCGCGGGCCAGAGTCGGGTCGAACTCGATCAGCGCCTGCTCATGCGTCAGACTAACCGCCACCTTGTCTACGCCCGGTCGCTTCCCCAGCGCCTTCTCAATCGTGCCGGTGCACAATGAACAATGCAGCCCGCCAATGTGAGCGCGAATGCGCCGCCGGCCAACCCGTTTGGCCGGTTCCTCGCTCCAGATTTGCGATGCCGGTTCGATGAAGGTTGTCTCGCTCATGATGGTATCTCCTGGTTTTCGCTCACGTTGCCGAGCGGGCCAATGCGAGCGGAATTTCTCGTCTGAATAGTGTGAATGGCCATGATTGATTGACTCCACCCTACGCCTTGGACCTAGGTCCAAGGTCAAGGAGTTTGTTGAAATTATTTCGGCCGCCAAAGGGCCACGCTCAGCCGTTGAAAAAGCCAAAGGCCGGCCGCCACAGGGACGGCCGGCCTTGGCAAGGCGAAAAAAATCCAGCTCTTACAGCCGTTCGACGGTCACCGACGATGCGCCTTTTGCCGCGCCGCGCTCGTAGGCGAGCAGCACGTCTTTTCCGCCCGGCAACGCCACGACCGACGGAAACCGCGCATCGCTCGCGTGCTTCAACGGCTCGGAGCCGTGCAGGCTGGCGAGTGACACCAAGTCGGCTCCTTGCTGCCTAATCACCATCGGCGGTGCGTTGCCGGTGTGAACTGCGACGGGTTGTTTGCCTTTGCCGAGATTCATCTCGGCGCCTTCACCGCGGCTGATGAACACCTTGCCGTTGCGCTGCCACACCGCGCCGAACCGGCCACTGACGAGCGCCGAAATTCGACCACCGTCCATCGGGCAGCCGGCAATTTTCCAAGTGCCTTCGCCGAGTTTGCGCCCGGCAGAAAACTGAGCATGGGAGTAGAACTAATCGGGTAGATTTTCTTTGGCGCGCACCGCCGCCGCCAGCGTGGCGCGGTTGAGCTTGCCCTGCGCGTTCCGCGGCCAGTCCGCCATTGCGACGTATCGCTTCGGTCGCTGGTGGTTTGCCAGCGTCAGCGTCGCTCGCGCCAAGTCAGGCGCTCGTCCGCCGGCCGGATAACACGCGACTACGGCCTCGCCCCACTCCGGATCCGGCACGCCGATCACCGCGACATCGGTGAATTCACCGCTCCCGCGCAACGCCGCCTCGACCTCGAACGGCTGCACTTTTTTTCCGCCCGTCAGGATCATCGCGTCGGCCCGCCCCAGGACGTGCAGCTGGCCGCCCGAATCGATTCGGCCAAGATCGCTGGAGACAAATTCACGCTCGTCGCTCCAATGCGGATAGTAGCCGCGAAACAGGGATTCTCCCGCGACGCTCACCAAGCCGTCGCCCGTGATGGAGACGCGCGCATGAGGCATCGGTCCACCACTGCTCCGCGCGCCAGCCAGGAATTCCGCCGGTCGCAAAGCTGTCACCATCGCCGCCGTTTCAGTCATCCCATAGCCCAACGACACCGGCAATCCGGCGCGCGCCGCCGCCTCCAGCAATTCAGGCCAGGCCGGTCCGCCTCCAAGGCAGATCATCCGAGCTCCCCGCAACCACGCCACCGTATCGGGCGCCGTCAGCAATCGCTGGAGTTGCGTCGGCACGAGCGAAATCACCCGGTCACCCGGCGCGATGGCCGGCGGCATGACGCCCGCGGCGAGATCTTTCCAACTCCACGGCACATACCCCCCGTCCGTGAGGGCACAGCGCATCCACGCCATCAAGCCACCGACATGGTGAAGCGGCAGCACGCCAACCGCGTGCACGCGGTCCAATCCGAAATGGCTCCGAAAGCCCTCCACCGCCGCCGCGAGCGTGGCCTGGTCGTGCCGCGCGAATTTCAATCCGCCGCTCGTCCCGCCGGAGGGAATCATCAGCCAGCCCCGGCCCGCTCCGGCTGCGCGGTCGGGTTGCCGGCGAATGGCCTGCAGGTCCGCCTGCTGCGCATCGGTCCAGTCCGGGTCGGCCAGAAAGACATTTCCGCCCGCAGCCACCGCCGCCGCGAAGGCCGCCATGAAGCGCGCGGGTTCGCGTTCCTCCACCACCGTGCTTTCCCCACCCGTCTCCTTTGGCGCGACGGGCGTTGCCCCGAGCTGACGCGCTAGGTCACTGCGTTCCATGCCGCCTCCGCGTTGATCCGAGTCACATCCTCCGCCCGAATAAACGCGCCCCCGGCCGGGCCGTCGAATCGCCCGTCCGCGAAAAGGGGCCACA
>JBKJRG010000622.1:0-4073 GCA_046594805.1 Opitutaceae bacterium
CATCGGTATCTCGGCGGCGTGGCTCGCAAGGATCGCGGAGAAGAGCATGGCGCAGGCGCGGCGGGTCATCGGGATGGGCATTCTCCCGCGGCGAGGCAGCAAGCCGGGCGTCGGGAACAGGCGGAGCCGATGCGATTTGTCGGCTTCACGCAAGATCCGGCGGGCGGGGGCGTACGAGATGATGAAAATCGTTCGTCTTGGCGGCCGACCCGTGCACGTTGAATCGAATGCCACGAACTGCGCGAAAAACGGCCCTGGCCATAGGATTGGCGGTGGGGTGGGGCTGCGGGGGAATCCTGACGAGTACTTTTGCGGGCGAGAGCGGAGCACCACGGCCGCCGCTGCGCTTCGAACTGGATTACACGACCGGGGTATTCTGGCACGTCGGGGGCGGGGCGACGCCGCTCAGCTACACGCTGGTGCCGCAGATTCTGTCGGTGAAGTTTCCGCCGAACTTCGAGAAGCCGTGGCACGGCGGCACGCTGCTGTTGCGGTCGCGCGTCAGTCTGCTGCTGGAGCCAATCGTGAAGGGCCCGGAGGATTATTACGTCGGGTTCGCGGCGGCGGGGGAACTGGAGTGGCGGTCCGGACGTTTCAGCGCGTTCTTCGCCAGTGGCGGCGGCTTCGGCTGGATGGATAGCAAGGGCTACGAACTCCCCGGCGGCCAGGGCCAGGACTTCAACTTCAACTGGCTGATTCATATCGGCGCGAGGTATCACGTAGACCAACAATGGACCGCCTCGCTCGGGCTTTATTTCCAGCACATTTCCAACCGCGGCATGGATAAGGTGAACCCGGGAATGAACGCGCTCGGTCCGACGCTGGGGATTTCGCGGCGATTCTGAATTCCTGTCTTGGGCAGATGGCGACGGCGGCGCATTTTCCCGAGCGACGAGCTTAGCCGTATCCATTCAGTCGGGCACGAATCTCCTCGTGCTTTTGAATACTGAAAGGTGACCCTGTAGGCCAGCTCGCTTGCGCGCGCTTTCCAGAGCGCGCGCAAGCGCGCTGACCTACGTCGGACTGAATAGAGACGGCTTAGCGCAGGTCTGACTTTTCCGGCAGGACACAGCGGTAATCACTCGCGGCGAGGTGCGTGAGCAGACCGGACAGCAGCGCAATGCGTCGCGCGGCGTGCGGCGCCGATTCATGCAGTAGCAGAATTGCCCCCGGCCGCAGTCCGCTGATGAGCCGCTGCAGCGGGCGCACGGGGGTCAGGCTGAATTGTTCCAGGGCCCGCCTGCTCCACCCGACGAGCTGTTGTTCATTACGCCGCAACGCACCGTGGAGGCTCAGGGTCTTGATTCCGGCCGGGCAGCGAAACCACGCCGGTTGCGCTGCGCCCGCCGCCATGAGGGCGCGATTGCAGCCCTCGATCTCCGCTTCGGTTCGGCGGCGTCCTGCGTACCAGAACGTGGCGAGGGGATGAGTGTGCGTGTGGTTGCCGACGCCGTGTCCCCGCCCAAGAATGTCCCGGACGAGCGCGGGGTGCATCGCGACCTTCGTGCCAATCAGGAAGAAAGTCGCCCGGGCGGAATACCGATCCAGGAGATCCAGCATCGCGGGCGTGGTCGCCGGCTCCGGCCCATCGTCGATCGTCAGCCACACCTCCCGCCGCGGGGTGAAGAACTCCGTCAGCACCGGCATCAGGGTTGTCGCATTCGGATAGAAGAGTCCGTGCAGCACCCAGAGATCGGAACCGAAGAAAACGGCGAGCGCCGCGAAGGGGTGGGCGCGCCAAAGCCCTGAGACCAGCACGGCCGCTTTCGCCACCACCGCGATGCCCACGGCAATCTTCTGCCGTCTCAACGACGAACGGGCGATGCCCACACGGATCCTTTCATCGTGTCGAGCCAATCGGCTCGCCACCCAAGCGCGACGACAAAGCGGCAGCAGGGTGGGGCCGGTTCTCCGAACCGGCTTGGGTTCCACCGTTCAACCGCTGCCAGCGTGATGCAGCCGGCAACCCAGGCCGGCTCGGAGCCAGCCCCACCTCGAAATTTTTTTGCGCGCAACGGTCCGGGACTTGCCCCAGGCTGCACCTGCTGACCCGCTCCCGGCGTCCCTCCCCCCATGAATACTCGTCGAGATTTTATCCGTACTGCCACCTTGGGGGCGACGGCGGCTGGCCTTCCCGCTTTCGCGCCAGCCGCCACCGCGGCGGGCGCTTCCGCTGCGGCGCCCGTCCACCGCGCGCCGCCCGCGACGCGCGGCGTGGGCGCCCGGCATCGCAACCTGTTCAATGGCGATACCTGCGTGTTTTTCTACAATCCGGAAAAATGGCAGCCGGAGGGCGGGCCTTATTCGGCCAAGGCGATTCATCGCTACGTCGACGTGCTGGCGGACAGCGGGATCGACACCTTCGTGATCAACGCCAACGCTTCGCGCGCCTGGTATCCGAGCAAGGTCATCCCCAGCATTCTCGACGGCTACAAACGCGGGGATCGTGAGTTTTTCCGCGGCCACGCGATCTGCATGAGCCTCACCGAGCCGGCGGCGGTGGAAAAATTCCTCGACGACTCCGTCAAGTTCATGGGCCTTTACCAGGATCTGCTCGACGCGGGCGTGGACTGGCTGGCCGAGACCGCCCGGGCTTGCCGCCGGCGAGCGGTTTCGCCGTGGGTCAGCATTCGGATGAACGACATGCACGGGCATCGGAATTTCGAAGGCAGTTATTTCAACGTGCCCCTGATGCGACAAAAGGAAATGCGCCTGCAACGCAGTGCGTATTCGCCCACCCAATGGCTGCCGGATTATCGCGAAGGCCTGAATTACGAGCGTGCCGAAGTGCGCGCGCTAATGCTGGCGCAGATCAAGGAGGTGGTGGAGGACTACGACTTCGAGGGCCTCGAGCTCGACTGGTGGCGCAATGCCCTCTGCTGCGAACCGAACGCCACGCCGCAAACCGTGGAGATGATGAGCGACTGGTTTCGCGAAGTCCGTGCGCTGACCGAGCGTCGGGCCCGGGCGACCGGCCGGCCTTATCCGCTGGGGTTTCGCATCCCGGGGCGGCTGGAACCGTTAAAGAGCATCGGCATCGACGTGGCCACGCTGTGCCGGGAGGGCACGCTCGACTTTGTCGGCCCTTCGCACTTCTGGCGGACGGCGTGGGACATGCCGCACGATGAGCTGCGCCGGCAGCTCGGTGAGCGCGTCACGATCTACGGAGTGATCGAGGACGGCGTCAATTTGCTCGCGGCGCAGGCCCCCGCGATTCCGCTCACCCGCGAAATCCGGCTGATGTCCGCCAGCCCCGAGCTGATGCGGGCCAACGCGGCGGGGAAACTCGTACTCGGCGCCGATGGGATCGAATGGTACAATTTTTTCTGCACGGACCAGTTACGGATTCCCGGCGTCATTTCGAATTACGCGGCGATGAAAGGCATCGATCGACTCGACGCGCTGCGCGGCCAGCCGAAGCACTACACGTTTTCCGACAAGGGCGGATTGTTCGTCCAGATTCCGTTCGAGCAGATTCCGCAGCTCCCGGTAGTGCTGGAGCGGGGCTGGCACACCGGCTTCCGGCTGCCGATGTGCGCGGAGCCGGCCGATCGCGGATTGGAGCTCGTCATCCAGGTCGTGTTGAAAGCCGCGGACACGGTTGCCTGGCTGCCCGTTTCGATCAACGGCTGCTGGCCGCACAAGGAGCACACCCGGTCAGACCGGTTGTTGTTCCCCTGCGGTGCGTTCACGCACCACGCCGCGGCGAATGTCGGGTACGATTTTCGTTTCCCGCTGTCGCTCGTCCGCGACGGCTGGAACGAGATCGTGGTCGAGAACGGCGGCGAGAAGACGATCACCGTCATGGCGGTCGAAGTGGGTATTCGCCCGGCGTAGCGTGGTTGCGGCATCTTGCCGCAGATCTGCGGCTGGAAGCCGCAGCCACTTCAGGCCAGGCAGCCACAGGGCGCATCTCAGTTTCTGGACAGCGCGAACGTGGCACGGGCGTCCCGCCCGTGGACGGCGCTCCGCGCCGCCCGATGAGTAACGCCAAAGCCAGCCGGAAAGAGACGCGGGAGATTAACCGCGAAGGCGACCGAGTGGAGGCCGCCCCACTCGCTCACGCTCGTAGC
>JBKJRG010000880.1:0-4666 GCA_046594805.1 Opitutaceae bacterium
TCGCGTCGCTCACTCGTTTCGCCGGCACCTGGCCCGGCCAGCGGACAAGGCACGGCACGCGCGATCCGCCCTCGAAGCTTGAGCCCTTGGCTTCCCGCAGCGGGCCGGATGAACCCCACGCAATCGCGCCGTTGTGCCGCGGGCCCAGGCGCTCCGCGAAGTTGCTCCACGGGCCGTTGTCACTGGTGAATATGACCAGCGTGTTCTCGCGCAGGCCCAGCTCATCGAGCGCATCGAGCAGCCGCCCGGTTTGGAAATCGAGCTCCTCGATCGTGTCGCCGAAGAGGCCGCCGGCTGATTTGCCCCGGAATTCCGGCGAGGCATCAATCACCGAGTGCGGCATGGTGTGAGCCAGGTAGAGCAGGAACGGCTGCTCTTTTTTCGCCTTCTGCGCGCGCAGGAACCCGATCGCCTTCTCGGTGTAGATTCGCGTCAAGCTGCCCATGTCGTCGATCTCTCCCACGGCAGCGTTGTTCTCGTACATCATTATCTTACCACTGTCGTTGCCGCCGAGCGTGCCATAATAGGAATCAAACCCTTGCGCGTTGGGCATCCGCTCCGGGATCGGCGCGCGGTTGGAAACATCCCATTTTCCGATGCACGCCGTCGCGTAGCCCTGTTTTTTCAGCAGCTCGGCGATCGTGACCTCGCCGCCCGGCATCGACCAGCCGCCACTGCGCACCGGCTGCCGCCCAGTGAGCAGCGCCGACCGCGAAGGCCCGCACACGATCTGGGCATAGAAACTCGTGAACCGCGTCCCCTCCTCCGCCAGCCGGTCAATCCGCGGGGTGCGGATGGACCTGGAGCCATAACATCCCAAGTCACCGTACCCCTGGTCATCGGTGAAGACGATTAGGATGTTCGGTGGCGCCGCGCGCGCGGCGAACACGGTGAACAGGAATGCGAGGGCGAAGGCGGCGATCGATTTATTCATAAGCGATAAAAGGGAAAACACCGCGTCCTTGTGCCAGGTGTAGGGGCGTCGCTCGTCGACGCCCGCGAACACCCCACGCATTCGCACCCGCGGGCGTCGTCAAGCCGACGCCCCTACAATCGAGCGCCTTGGAGCCGCTTCGTCCTTAATTCTTTTTCCCGCCTGGCCCGGTGACATACACATAATAGGCTCCCGCGATTTCCGCTCCATCCGCATCGCGGAACCAGGTCTGCATCTCCGTGGGGCCGCGTCGTAGTTTCGCGATGAAAGTCACCGCCTTGTCGGACGTCCCCACCGGCTTGGTCTGCATCGCACCCGCAATCTCGAACGCGGCCTGTGCCACCGGAAAGGCGACGCCCGCGCCAAAGGTGCCATCGACGCCTTTGTACGCCGGCATCGCCGCGCCAATCGCGGCATCCGCCTCGGTCGGCCAGCGCCGCAATTCGAATTCGTACTCGCCTTCCCGCTCGACGAAGAGCGCCCAGCGGCCGTTCCGCTTTTGCCGGCGCACCTGGGCCTGCTGATCGAGGAACACATCCTGCCACTCGCAGGGCGATAGCAGGCACGGGTTCTCCTGCGCCGCCCCGATATGGACCGGCACGAACTCATACGCCCGCGGCTCAATCTCCGACCACCAGCGATCGTAATACGCCCGCAGTTTCGTGACGACCACCGGGTGCTGGTCGAGCACGTTCTGCTTCTGCGCCGGATCGTTCGATAGATCGTAGAGTTCCTGGTAGGCGACCAGCCGCCAGTTTTTCCAGAGCACGAGCCCGTCGCCCTTTTTCGGCCGGGGATCATTCAGGCGCGTGTACTGCGTCACGAGCATCCGTTCCGGCACGGCATCAATCTTCCCACGCAAGACATCCGCCAGGCTGTCGCCGTCGAACCGCGGCGCCGCGGCCCGCTTCAACCCGCAAAACTCCACCAACGTGGGCAGGATGTCCTGCATCCGCGCCACGCCGCCGACATCGCCCGCGGCCCGCAGTTTCCCCGCCGGCCAGCGCACGAAGCACGGCACGCGATGCCCGCCCTCGTATAACTCCACTTTCTTCCCGCGCATCCCCGCGTTGTAGACGGTTTCACCGGTCGCAGTCCCGTTGTCCGTGAGGTAAATCACCACGGTGTTCTCCCGCAGCCCCGCCTCGCTCAGGAAGTCATCGAGCCGGCCGACGTTCTCGTCGAGGTTTGCGATCATCCCATAGAAACTCGCGTTCCGCGGCTCCTGGTTGCGATAGGGCTCGCGGTATTTGTCCGGGACAAAGAGCGGCCCGTGTGGGGCGTTGAGCGGAATGTAGGCGAAGAAGGGTTCCCCGCGCGCCGCCTGCTGCCGCATCCACGCCTGCGCCTCGCGAAAGAAGACATCGGTGCAATAGCCCTGGAACTGACGCCGCGTGCCGTTGTGGCTGAAGGTGTCGTCGAAGTAGTCGTTGTTGAAATAGTCCGGTGCCGACGAGATGTGCGAGGACGGAAACCAAATCGACTCCTGGAAGCCACGGTCTTGCGGACGGTACGGGTAGTTGTCTCCTAGGTGCCACTTGCCGAAAATTCCCGTGCGATAGCCGTTCGTCGCGAAGATTTCCGCCGCGGTCGGGAATTCCCGTCGCAAGATCGCACGGCCGCTGCTGACATTGTATGCACCGGTGCGCATCGCATCGATTCCCGTCATCAACTGCGCCCGGGTCGGCGTGCACATTGGCGCCGAGTGAAAATCCGTGAACCGCACGCTCTCGCCGTGCAGTCGATCGAGGTGCGGCGTTTTCAGGATCGGATTTCCGTGGCACGAGAAATCCCCGTAGCCCTGGTCATCCGCCAGGATGATGATCACATTGGGCCGGGCCGCCGCCGCCGCCAGCGCAGCGGGTGCAAGAAAACCCGCGAGCCAGGCCAGCGCGCAGCGTCCTGCGGTCGCACACGAACGGAGTGAAGTCACCATGGGGCTGGCGGCGGAGTCCTGCTCCGGCCGCCGCGCCTGTTAAGCGGGTTTCTGCCTCAGAAATCGATCCCAAACGTCGCCACAATTCCGCGCGGCTCGACCGTGGCGAGCCGACCGGAATACGGGACGCCTGGTAGGGCTGGCGCTTGTCGCCATGCCGTCGCGATGGCAGCGCTGATACACGGGAGATTTTCGTCCGCGTGTCGCGCCACGGCATGGCGGCAAGCGCCAGCCCTACCTCCCAGCGCCCTGGCCACGGGCACGGAGGCCTGTGGCTCCGCCGGACGTCCCGCTGCGGCTTATTTCCGCTGGGCCGCCGCCCAGCCCCGCACGAAGCCGATGCACTGCGCAATGTCCGGCACTGAGGCCTGCCAGTTGTACTCGTACTCGATCGCGAGGTTGCCCTCGAATTTCTGCCGGCGGAGCTCCGCCAGCACGCCGCCCATGTCGGTGATCCCGGTCCCGAAAATCGTGTCGTGATTGCCCGGCCCGAGCGCCCCGCGCTCCTTCAAGTGCACGCTGATCACGCGGCCCTCGAGAATCTTCAGCCCGTCGATCGCCTTGATCCCGGACGTCTGCCAGTGGCCGATGTCCGCGCACGCACCGATGCGCGAATCGCGGTCCTTGACGAGGTCGCGCACGAAGTTCGGATCCCAAATCTTGTAGTTCGGATCGGCCGGCTTCTTCGCGTGCTGGTGGATGCCAACCTTGAGATCATACTCGCGGGCGAGTTTCTCGATCAGGTCGAGCGACTCGATCGATTCGGTGATGATCGCGTAGAAGCCCATCGTGCGGGCAAAATCGAATACCTTGCGCGCCACCGCCTCGTTCGGCAGCCGCACGACGCCATAGTTGACCGCCTTGATCCCATGCTGCTTCAGCTTTTCCTGGACGAGCTGAATCATCTCGGCCGGCGAATCGTGGTTGAACAGCGCCGGGTTTTCCGGGCTCAACTTCAGCCCGGTGCCGAGCTCGATCACTTTTCCGCCGGACTGCGCGGTCTTCTCGATCGCTTCGAAGACCGAGAAAAACCGGAAGCTGTACGCCTGCGGCCCGACGGCAAAACCGCCGATCCGATATTCGTCCGGGATCGGCGCGGCCAGCCCGAGGGCGGACGACAAAAGGAGGAGCAGCGCGAAAAAAGCGCGAGGAGCGCGGCCGGGAGGATGAGAGGATGACATGGGGTGAAAGGCGCGTCCGCCGCAGGATTCGGCGGAGCGGGATTTGTGGATTGGGACAATAATTTCCACGGATGGGAACACGTTTCCGCCGACCGAACTCCAGGGGAAACTCCCGTTTCGCCGGTGCAATGAGTCCTTCAGGAGCGGGAGGGCACGACCTCCACCGCGCGACGCAGCAGATTTTCGGTGATCCTTTGAACGCGCGGGTCCGGACCGTGCGGGCGGCTCCAATGGGACCAGGGGAGCATGTGACCCGGCGGCGACGACATGCCCTGAGCCCAAAAAATGGTCGCGGCATTGAACACGAAATTGCCCTTGGGGCCCGAAAAAATCGTCGCCGTCCAGTGAGCCGGAGTCACACCGCCCGCCCACACCGTTCCCTCCGCCACGACCTCGAGCCCCGGAATCTTTGCCGGGGCACCGTGATGCTCCCAGCCGACCAGGCCCGGGATGCTCTCGCCCTTTTTCATTCCCGTGCCGGAGAAAATCCAGTGCTCAGGCTGGGCGCAGACCCAATCGCCGCCGCCATTGAAGGGAATGATGCTGCGCGCTCCGATGATGAGACTCTCGTCCGGGCCCGCGCGTTTGTACTCCTTCGTGAAAACTCGCTCTGCT
>JBKJRG010000513.1:0-3210 GCA_046594805.1 Opitutaceae bacterium
TGATGACCACCCCCACGCCTTCCCCGTCCGCCTCGAGGCGCGGCTGCACCGTGATGCCAGTCCAGCCTCGAATCACGCGGCCGTGCTCGATGATGTTGTTCGCCACCACGCGCGCCAAGTTGCTGGGAATCGCGCCGCCGAGGTTAAAGACGCCAATCTCATTGATGCCGACGATTTCCCCGCGTTCATTCACGAGCGGTCCGCCACTGTTGCCCCCGAAAATCTGCGCGTCGTGGAGGATCCAGCGGACAAGCGTGCCGACATTTTCCCCGCGCAGGATGAAACGGCCAGCCGTTTGCTCCGGCAGGACGAGCGAGGGATTCGACACCACTCCGCGCGTGACCGATTGCGAAAGGAACCCCGGGCTCCCCAGGGCGAAGACCACGTCGCCCGCGCCGAGTTTATCCGAATCGGCAAACTTCGTCACCACCAGCGGCGGCGCGCCCTTGACCCGTTGCGTGAGATCGAGCTTCAACACGGCGAGATCGGTCAACGCATCCTGGCCCACGCGCTTCGCATCGACGTGCGAGCCGTCGAAAAGATAGCAACGGAAATAATCCCCGTCCTCGGTCACATGGCAGTTCGTGACGACATGGCCTTGATCGGAAATTATCACGCCACTGCCGGCCGTCCATTGCTTGGTCAGCCGGCCATCGCTGGGCCGGAGCCGGATGACCTCGATCCGGACAATCGAAGGAAACACCCGCGTGAGCATCGGGTCCTCCGCCGGGGTGAGCTTGCCCGCGGGCGGGGCCCCCTGGGGAGTGGGTGCACCGCTGGCGCCCAGCACCCCGGCCACCATTCCCACTGCGCCGGCAACGCTGCGCCAGGCTCGCTGCGATTTCCAAAACGACAGATCAATCATGGGTAAGAAAGGTATCTTCGCACAGAGGCGATCCCCCTGCCTGATGCAAGGCGCAAAGCAGCGGGTTTTGTCCAAACCCCCGGGTCGAAAAAAATTCCGCACGAATTGCGCTTCCGTCAGCGCACGGCCGCGGCTACATCGGCAGTTCCAAAATGAAGATCTACTTCATGGGCATCTGCGGGACAGCGATGGGCAATGCGGCGCTGCTCGCCCGCGCCACGGGCCATACCGTCCTGGGGGCGGACACCGGCGTCTATCCCCCCATGAGCAACGTCCTCGCCGACGCGGGCATCTCGCTGCACGAGGGCTACGATGCCGCTCGGCTCGAGGCCCTCGCACCGGACCTCGTCGTGATCGGCAACGCGATGTCGCGCGGCAATCCGGAGGTCGAATGGCTGCTGGACCAGCACGTAATCCCGTTCACGTCGCTGCCGGCGCTGCTGCACGACATCGTGCTGAAGGGCCGGCGGAACCTCGTCATCTGCGGCACGCACGGCAAGACCACCACGACCGCGCTGACGGCTTTCCTGCTGCGCGAGACGGGCCGCGACCCGGGCTTTCTGATCGGCGGCGTGCCTCTGGACCCACCGATGGGCAGCCATGCCGGCACCGAGAAACTCTTCGTGATTGAGGGCGACGAATACGACAGCGCTTTCTTCGACAAGCGCAGCAAGTTCATCCACTACGCGCCGCACATCGCGGTGTTGAACAACCTCGAGTTCGATCACGCGGATATTTTTCGCGACCTGGCCGACGTGCAGCGGACGTTTGTCCACCTCACCCGGATCGTGCCACGCAACGGATGCGTCATCCTCAATGGCGACGACGCGAATCTCCGCGCCCTCGGCTCGATGCCCTGGACCCGGGTGGTGCGCGTCGGCACCGGCGAAGGCAACGACCTGCGCATCGTCGATTTTGCAGAATCGGCGGAAGGCGCACGCTTCAAGCTCGTGTGGCGCGGCCAGGCTTGGGCGGAATTGAAATGGTCACTCCCTGGGCTGTTCAACGCGCGGAATGCCGCGATGGCGGCCGCGGCCGCGGGCCTGGCGCTGAATGCCGCGAACCCGCTCGCGCTGGACATCCTGCCGCTCGCGCGTTTCCGCGGAGTCAAGCGCCGGCAGGAAGTGCTGTTCCACAGTGCCCGGCTCACGGTAATCGAGGACTTCGGTCATCACCCGACCGCGCTCGCGGAAACGCTGCAGTCCTTTCGCGGGCGTTTTCCGGGCGCCTTGCTCACCGCGGTGTTCGAACCGCGCAGCAACACCGCGCGCTCGAAAACGATGCAGGCGGGCTTCATGCGCGCACTGGCGCAGGCCGACGAAGTCTATCTCGGCCCGATCAGCCGGCCGGAAAAACTGGCGGTCGACGAACGTTTCGATCCGGAAGCCGTGGCCCAGCACCTTGAGGTCCAAGGCGTGGAAGCCCATTTTGCCGCCACCAACGCGCTGCTGCTCGACCGACTCGTGCTGAACACGCAACCCGGCGACGCGGCGAAAACCGGCGGCGGCGGCGCGATGGGGAAGCCGCGAATCGTGACCTTTTTCACCAACGGGAGTTTCGACGGGATTATCGGCAAATATGTCGAGGCGGCGCGCAGCGCGCGGTGAGGCTTGGTTTGGGGTTTGGAGTTTGGAGTTGGGCGTACAGCGCGCGAGGAGGCACGCGTTGATCGACCCGGAACTCCAAACACCAAACACCAAACTCCGAACCGCTGCCCTTGGGCGAGTCTAGCGCGTGCCCACGTCAGGGCGCAGCGCCCGCTCCACGGCCTCGGCGATACGCGATATATGCTCCATCGGGACGAAGCCAGCTGCTCCCACTCTGGCCGACTCTGCCGCGAAATCCACCGCCGATGAAACGATAATCGGCACGCGGCGGTTCGCGCGGTGCAACTGGCCGGCCAGTGTCAGGACATCTGCGCTCTCCGTCCGCAGGCTGACGATTGCCGAGACGTCCATGCTTGCCGCGATTTCTGCCGCAGTGTCGCCATCCTGGCAGTTCATCACCAGGGCGGCGGGAAATTGCCTGAGCAGGGCACTCGAGACCAACGAAGACGCGGCCGCGTCATTGGCAACGATCAGGAATTTTCGAATTTTCGCCATGGCTCCAACGGAGTTTCATTGAGCAAGGTGCTGAGCTGCTCCTCCATGAATTTCACTACCGGAGGAAAGCCCGGCGCCGGCCTGTTAAGCAACGCTTCATGTGCTACGCTTGGCTAGCGCGGAGGGGGCGCGCGGTTTTGGATTTGAAATTTTGGGTTTTGGGTTAAGGCGCTGAGGTTTGGAGTTTGGAAGCGAATCGTTTCCCTACCGGCACGTGGGATTCACCCGGCCGTCATTGTAGGG
>JBKJRG010000099.1:0-3370 GCA_046594805.1 Opitutaceae bacterium
CTTTCAAACCAATCCTACGGAAAAAGTGTCACCTATCATTGTCCGGAAAGTGTCACCCATCATTGTCCAACCGCCGCCGAGCTGGCTCTTGGCGGGAAGCGGAGCCAGGTCAGCGGCTCGTGGCCTACAGCGCAATCCCCACCCCAGGCCGGCTCGGAGAGCCAGCTCCAACCCTGTTCGGCCTTGGCATCGCACTGGCGGGCCGGTATCCCGCGTACCAGTGGGATTTCCAGCCCCTTCCCCGTACCCCGCTATGGTCCGAAACCTTTTGGCTTAGGCCAACCATGTCTTCCTGGTCCCCGTTGTATCGTCGCGAATTCCTGCAATTCCTCGCAGCCAGCCCGCTCCTCGGCGTGGTCGGCCCGACCGGCGACGATATTATCGCCTCGGCGGCGGAGGCGCTCAACGTTTTCGACTTCGAACCCGTCGCACGGCAGAAGCTGCCGCCGGCGCATTTTGGCTATATCGCCACCGGCGTCGACGGTGACGTGACGCTGCGCGCAAACCGCGAGGGTTTTTCGCGCTTTCCGATCCGACCGCGCCGCTTGATCGATGTTTCGAAGATCGACACCACGACCCGTGTGCTCGGAATCGACTGGCCGACGCCCATCATCCTCGCACCGGTCAGCAGTCAGCGCGCGTTTCACCCGGAAGGAGAGGTGGCGGTGGCGCGGGCCGCCCGGTCAAAGCGGAGCCTCCAAATGCTCTCGATTAACTCCACCTCGTCGATCGAGGAAGTGAACACGGCGCGGGGCGAGCCGGTCTGGTTTCAATTTTACCCCACGAGCGATTGGAACCACTCGCGCGCGATGGTGCAACGCGTCGAGGCTGCCGGCTGTCCGGTGCTCGTTTTCACCGTGGATCAAATCAGCGGCACGAATCGGGAAACGCTTCTGCGGTTTCAGCGCCAGGACACGCGTGACTGCCGGGCGTGCCACGATCGTACCAGCATGCAGACCAGGAACAGCCGGCGGCCGATGTTCGACGGCATGGATCTGAGCGGCGTCCGCTTTCAGCCGCCGGTGACATGGGATTACGTGAAGCAATTGAAAGACACGACCAGGATGAAGCTCGTGATCAAAGGACTCGTGACGCGCGAGGATGCGGAGCTGGCCGTGACCCACGGCGTCGACGCGATCGTTTGCTCCAATCATGGCGGCCGCGCCGACGAGACGGGGCGCTCGTCGATCGAAAGCCTACCCGAAGTGGTCGCGGGCGCCGGCGGCCGGATTCCGGTGCTGGTCGACAGCGGATTTCGGCGCGGCACGGATATTTTCACCGCGCTGGCGCTGGGTGCCACCGCTGTTTGCATCGGGCGGCCGTATTTGTGGGGTCTGGCGTCGTTCGGCCAGGAAGGCGTCGAAACCATCCTGGATATACTCCGGCGGGAGCTTGAGCTGGCGATGCGTTACGCCGGCACACCTGCGATTGCCAACATCACCCGCGCCCATGTAGTGGAAAGGCGGTAGGCCGCAGATCCCCGAATCCTTAACCTCAACGTTTCACCCCACTCATGAAAACGGAAGAAATCGCCCGCCGGTTGGTTGCCTTGTGCCGCGAACAGAAATGGGAAACGGCGCAGCAGGAATTGTTCGCCGACCATGCGGTCAGCCTCGAGCCGTATGCCACACCCGGGTTCGAGAAGGAGACGCGCGGGTTGCCGGCCATTCGCGAAAAAGGGCGGAGGTTCGATGCCATGACTGAAACGATCCATTCGCTCTCCGTTTCCGAGCCGCTTGTGTCCACCGATTCGTTCGCCTGCAGGATGCAGCTCGATCTGACGATGAAAGGGCAGAGCCGGATGAACATGACCGAGCTCTGCGTCTACCAGGTGAAGGACGGCAAGATCGTCTCGGAGCAGTTCTTCGTTTAACTGGATTGGATTCCGCGTTTCCGCTCTTCCGCGTTTCCGCGATTTCTGAACCGGCAGATCGCGGAAACGCGGAAGAGCGGAAACGCGGAGAAGGCCTACGCCGGCGGGAGGGGACTGGAGCGAGGTCGTCCCTACGCGATCATCTTACGGATGATTTCCCCGCGCACATCGGTCAGCCGTTCGTTGCGGCCGTTGTGACGGTAGGTCAGGCGCGTGTGATCCAGCCCGAGCAGGTGCAGGATGGTCGCGTGGATGTCATGCACGTGGGCCTTTTCGCTTTCGGCGCGCAGGCCCACCGCGTCGGTCGAGCCGATCACCTGGCCGCCTTTGACGCCACCGCCGGCCATCCACATGCAGAAACCGTGTGGGTTGTGGTCGCGGCCGTTGGAGCCTTCGCTCATCGGCATCCGGCCAAATTCGCCGCCCCATATCACCAGCGTCGAGTCGAGCAGCCCCCGTGATTTCAGATCCTTCAGCAAGCCCGCAACCGGCTGATCGCTTTGCGCGCAGAGTTTGGAATGGTTGCCTTCCATGTCGGAATGGCCGTCCCAGCCGTTCGTGTCGCCGCAGTAAAGCTGCACGAAGCGGACGCCGCGCTCCACCATCCGGCGGGCGAGCAGGCAGCGCAGGCCGAATTCCTCGGTCACTTTGTTGTCGAGGCCGTAGAGTTTTTTTGTCGCCGCGGTTTCGCTGGAGATATCCACGACTTCGGGCGCGTGCTTCTGCATCCGGAACGCCAGTTCGTACGCGGCAATCCGCGCCGCGAGCTCGGAGTTTTCCTCGCCGGGACGCAGGTTCTGCCGGTTCAGCTGGTTGATGAAATCCACCGTGGCCTGCTGCTGTTCGCCGCTCACCCCCGGCGGAGTGTTGAGGTGGAGAATGGGCGATTCCCCGCCGCGCAGGAGCGTGCCTTGATAGCCCGCCGGCATGTAACCGTTCCCCCAGGCGGGCGCGCCGCCCTTCACCCACCCGGACGGGTCGGGCATCACCACGAATGCGGGCATGTTCTGATTTTCCGTGCCGAGGCCGTAGGTCGCCCACGCCCCGAGGCTGGGGCGGCCCATCAGGATCGAACCGGTGTTCATCTGGTACACCGACTCGGGATGCGTGACGCTGTCGCCGTGACACCCCCGCAGGAGGCAAAGGTCGTCGACGCAGCTCGCGATGTTCGGGAGGAAATCGGACACCTCCATGCCGCACTGGCCGTAGGGTTTGAAGGCGCGCAGCGGCGCCAGCAGTTTGTTTTTCGCCACGGCCCGGCGCGTCTTGAACGTGCCGAACGATTCCGGAATCGGCTGGCCCGCGAGCCGGATCAAGTCGGGTTTCGGATCGAACAAGTCGACGTGACTCGGCCCGCCGGACATGAAAAGAAAAATGACGCGCTTGGCTTTCGCCGGATATTGCGGCGGCCTCACCGTAAGCGGATTGGAATTCGCCACATCGGCCAGCGCGCTCGCGACAAAATCATCTGCGAACAATCCCGCGAGTCCCAACATG
>JBKJRG010000136.1:0-4468 GCA_046594805.1 Opitutaceae bacterium
ATTCCGCCAACGCGCCCGCGACTTCAACGCCGGTCGGCCCGCCGCCAATCACCACAATGGTCATCGCCGCTTCACGCTTGGCCGGATCAGGTTCCGTTTCAGCTCGCTCCAGTGAGCTCAGAATCATCCGGCGAATCCGCAGCGCGTCATCGAGGGATTTCAGCCCGGGCGCAAACTCCTCCCACTCCGGATGGCCAAAATAGCTCGTCACCCCGCCCGCCGCGAGGACCAGATAATCGTAAGCCAGTTCGCCGCGAGCATGCCGCACGCGGCGTTGCGCCAAATCGAATCCCGTCACCTCGCTCATGATGACCTGCAAATTTGGGCGGGCCCCAAAAAGTGCACGCACCGGCTGCGCGATATCCACCGCGGACAACCCGGCCGTCGCCACCTGGTAGAGCAACGGCTGGAAGAGGTGGTGATTCTGCCGATCCACCACCGTGATCCGCGCCAGCTCCGGGGGCACGGCCCGCACGAAATTCAGCCCGCCAAAGCCGGCTCCGACGACCACGATGTGAGGCAGCGAAGCATCCGGCGGCGAGGACATTGGCGCATAGCGTGCGAGGGGTCGCCGGGAGCGCAACGCGGCCTTGGCCGAAATTTGCTGTTCTTCTGCCCGGCATAAATCCTAGCTGGCGGTCCAGACCCGCGTCCGCGGGCCAAGTCCATGCACCTGCCGCTTAACATCCAGCTCATCGGCCAGGAGATCGCCATCCAGTGGGATGACGGCGTCGAAAGTTATTTCAGTTTCGAAAAACTCCGTGCCGCCTCCCCCAGCGCTTCCAACCTCGGGGAACGCGACATCCTCGGGGTGCGGCACGGCGGGGACGGGCCCAAAGCCTTTCCCGGCGTGAAGGTGTTGGGCTGGGAAACGGTGGGGAACTACGCGCTGCGTTTCGATTTCAGCGACGGGCACCGCACGGGGCTCTACAGTTACGATTATTTGCGCGCGCTGGCGGCGGGCGCCTGACGGAATGCAGAGTTGCCTCGCCCGGCCCGTCCTCGCAATGAAAGGCCAACCATGAGCACTCATGTTTTCCCGGCGCGCACCACGACGGCCGACATCGAGCTCGGCACCACGCTGCAGCCGAAATTCGGGCCGGACGGGCTGATTCCGTGCATCACGTCCGACCACGCCACCAACGAAGTCCTGATGTTCGCGTTCATGAACGCGCAGTCGCTCGCCCACACCCTCAAAACGAAACAGGCGACTTATTGGAGCCGCTCGCGGCAAAAGCTATGGGTCAAGGGCGAAGAGTCGGGGAATGTCCAGCGGGTGAAGGAACTGCTGGTCGATTGCGACCAGGACGTGCTGCTGCTCAAGGTGGAGAACGCCGGCGGCGCCGCCTGCCATAACGGTTACAAATCCTGTTTCTACCGCAAGCTCGTGGACCGCGCCGATGCGGCCGACCCGGCCTCGCTCAAGCTCGAGCTGACCGCGCGCCGCGTTTTCGATCCGGCCACCGTGTACCGGAAGAAGTAGGGAGGTTGGTTCGGAGTTTGGAGTTCTTGCTCCTGGTTTCCTGGCTTCTGAATTATTCTGGTCCGGGCTCGGGGCGGGCAGGATGCCGACGCTACTCCAAGCCGAAGGCGCATCACGCTACGGGCGCAAAGGTCGCGGAGGAACCAATCTCTAATTCAGAAGCCAGGAAGCCAGGATTCGACTCACGCGAAGCCGCGAAGAACGCGAAGCAGGCAATTTCCCTTCGCGGCTTTGCGCCTTCGCGTGAGCGGATTGGATCCCTGCAGTCCATTCTGTTGATGCGGGCTAACTCCGGAAGCTCGGGCTTTGGACAGAATCGACAGAATAAATCTCGCCGCTCCGATACCGATTGTTTGCGACCAAACTCCAAACTCAAAAACCGCTAGCGCGGCCGCCGCGCTATCGTCCACCCGGCGCCAGCCCGCGCTCGCTTCGCTGGGCGAAATCGAGCACCCGCTTGAATTCCACGCTCGCGGCATTTTCGTGGTGCGCCAGTTTCTCGAGCGCCTGGGAGCGATTCAACCCGTCGCGATACAGGATGCGATGAATCTGCTTCACCCGGTCGAGTTGCTCTGCGGTGAAACCATTCCGCTCGAGACCGACGCGGTTGATCGCCCGCACCTCGGCCGGCGTGCCGTCGGCGATGAAATACGGCGGAAGGTCGTGCACCAGCTTGGCGGTCGCGGAAAGCATCGCATAAGCGCCCAGCCGGCAGAATTGGTGGATACCGCCATAGCCGCCAATCACCACGTGATCCTCCACCGTGACATGCCCGGCCAGCACCGCGCCGTTGCTCATGACCACGTGACTCCCGAGGTGGCAGTCGTGGGCGATGTGGCAGGTGGCAAGCAAGACGTTGTCGGATCCCAGCCGGGTGAAGTCACCGTCATTCGTCGCGCAATGCACCGTGACGTATTCGCGAAACACGTTTCGATCCCCGATCCGCAGCCCGGGGTTGCCGCCCTTGAATTTGAGGTCCTGCGTCTTGCCGCCAATGCAGGCGTACGGGAAGATTTCGCAGCCTGCGCCGACCACGGTGTTGCCCTCGACGGAGGCATGATGGTGCAGCTTCGTGCCGGCGCCGAGCGTGACCCCCGCGCCCACGAAACAAAACGCGCCCACCTCCACCCCGGTCCCGAGTTGGGCCCCGGGCTCGATCACCGCGGTCGGGTGGAGCGGCACGGCCATCGCTCAGGTCATCTCGGTGTTGTCCACGACGGCAAACATCAGCTCCGCGGAGGACGTTGGCTGGCCATTGACCGAGCATGTGCCCTCGGCCACGCCAATCTTGTTCCCCCGGCTCTTGGTCAGCTTGACGGTGATCAGCAGCTGATCGCCGGGCCGCACCGCGCGGCGAAACTTGACCTTGTCGCAGCTCATGAAGAGCGCGGTTTTGCCTTCGGTGGAAATTTTTCGCAGCATGAGCACGCCGGCCGCCTGCGCCATGGCCTCGATCTGCAGCACCCCCGGCATCACCGGGTTGCCCGGGTAATGGCCCTGGAAATACGGTTCGTTGAACGAGACGTTCTTCAGCGCCACCAACTCGTCCTCGCCCCTGATTTCAACGATGCGGTCCAACATCAGGAAGGGGTAGCGGTGCGGCAGCAGGTCGAGGATCCGGCGGATATCGAGCGCCGATTCGGCCTCCACCACCACCGCGGGCGCCGCGGGCTTATCCTTCTTGCGGACGGCGCCGCTGTTTTGCTGTCGCTCCTGCAGCTTGGCGAAAAGCACCTTGGTCAGCTCGGCGTTGATCGCGTGCCCGGGCCGGGTGGCGACGATGTGCGCCTTTAGCGGGAGGCCGAGCAGCAGGACATCGCCCACGATATCCAGGATTTTGTGACGGACGAACTCGTCCTTGAAGCGCAGGGGCTCCTTCGAGATGATCTTGTCGCCGCGGATCACCACGGCGCAGTCCAGCGAACCGCCGCGGATTTTGCCCAGCTTCAGCAGTTCCTCGATGTCCTCGTAGATCGTAAACGTGCGCGCCGCGGCGATCTGGGTCTGGTAAACCTCCGGATCGATCGTGAGCGAAAGGTGCTGGGTGTGGATGCCGCGGTCGTCCGCCGAGGTGCACGAAATCTTCAGCTCGTCGGCCGGCAGCGCGATGATTGACGAGTTGCCCCGCGCCACCGAGACCGCCGCATCGAGCTCGAAATAAACCCGCTCCTTGTCCTGCTCCACCGGCTCCCCCTGCAGGATCATGTTCACGAACGGCCGCGCCGAGCCGTCCATGATGGGCGGCTCCGACGCATCCATTTCGATCAGCACATTGTCGATCCCGCAGCCATGCAGCGCGCTCAGTACATGCTCCACCGTGTGAATCTTGGCGTGACCCGACTGGATGGTCGTGGCCCGCACCAGGTCCGTCACCAGGTCGACCCGGGGACGCACTTCCGGCGTCCCGTGGATATCCATCCGCTTGAAGACGATGCCGTGACCGGCCGGCGCGGGTTTCATCGTCAGGGTGACCGCGTCGCCGGTGTGGAGCGCGCTCCCCTTGATCGAGACGTCTCGCGCCAGGGTCCGTTGTTTCATCGTTCGCGGCAGTCTCGGCATCGCCCGCCGTCGAGCGCAAGCGCGGAGATGGCCGGGCGGTTGCGACCACGCGCAAGGGGCGCGCCCTGCCGGGCGGCTTGACACGCGCGAAGGCGATTCCCCACTCTCAACCCTTTCTTCACGTCCGACCGTCAGCCCGAACCCGACCCACGTCATGCCCGCAGCCAACGATATCCGCAGAGGCCAAGTCACCAAATTCAACGGCGAACCCCACCTCGTGATGGAAACGCAGCATCGCACGCCGGGAAATCTCCGGGCGTTCGTCCAGATCAAGATGCGCAATCTGCGCTACGGCAAGGCACTCGACCAGCGATTTGCCTCGACGGATACGATTGAAGTAATGCCCACCGATCGGAAAACGCTCGAGTTCAGCTACGCCGACCGCGGCACGTTCGCGTTCATGGATCCCGAGACGTTCGAGCAGAT
>JBKJRG010000202.1:0-6147 GCA_046594805.1 Opitutaceae bacterium
CCTTGAACACCTTGTCCGAGATGACGCCGCAGAGAATGGTCCCGGGAATTCCCGCAAACTCGAATGCGGTCCAGGCCAGCCCGGATTCCTTGAACGAAAACCCCTTCGCCGTCTGCAGGTACGTCGGGATCCAGTTCACGACGCCGTAACGCACGAAATAGACGAACGCATTCGCGACGGCGATCGCCCACAGGAATTTGTTGTTCAGGACATAGGTGAAAAAGATCTCCTTGAAGCTGAGGATTCGCTCGTGCTGGGCGCCGTAGTTTGGCGGATAGTCGTTTTTGTACACCTCAACGGGCGGCAGCCCGCAGCTTTGCGGGGTGTCGCGCAAGAGCACCACAATCACGAGCGCGATGGTGGCAGCGATCGCGGCATTGAAATAGAAGGTCGCCCCCCAGTCGTTGAAACGCCCGACGGCCCACGTCGCGAAAAAGGCCACGAGCGCGCCGCCCACATTGTGCGCCACGTTCCAGAGCGAAACCGTCGTGCCGCGCTCCTTCGTGCTCCACCAGTGGACCATGGTTTTGCCGCAGGGCGGCCAGCCCATGCCGTTGAACCAGCCATTCAGCGACTGCAGCGCCACGATCAGGAACAGCGATCCGTAAATCGCCGGCACGGTGCCAAACGCAAATGTTACCCCGCTGGTGAGCAGCAGCCCGAGCGCCATGAACCAACGCGGATTGCTCCGATCCGACACCGAGCCCATCAGGAATTTGGAAACGCCGTAGGCGACGGAAAGCCCGGTCATCGCCATGCCGAGCTGCGCCTTGGTGAAGCCCGGGTACCGTTTCAGGATTTCGGGAACGGCCAGCGCGAAATTATTCCGGACCAGGTAAAATGCCGCGTAGCCGATGAAGATGCCGAGGAAAACCTGGATGCGCAGCCGGCGGTATTCGGGATCGATCCGATCCGCGGGGAGCGGCGGCGCGGCGCGGGCGGGTTTGAGCAGCGAAAGCACCGGAGCGGTATGAGGGGTGGGACCACGGCGCGCCAACCTCCGAGTAGCAGTGGATTGCCGTAGGGGCGTCGCTTGACGACGCCCGGGATTGGCTTCCGCAAGACGGGCGCCGGCAAGCAGCGCCCCTACATCCGAGTAGCGCCGGCATCCTGCCGGCTTGCCGGAGCCGGCTGGAAGCCGGCGCTACTTTGAGCGGCGGAGAACTCGCTCAAAACCGCTTCGACACCTCGAACGTGAATTGCCGGCCCCGCACATTGAAACTACCAAGCTGGTAGCCATACTGTTCGTCGGCCAGCTGCGGATCGGTGTCGAACACGTTGTTGATTCCACCCCGCACCGAGACGCCCTTCAGCCAGGGCCGCGCGTCGCGGTCGAAACGATAGGCGAGCCAGGCGTTGTGATTGATCGACGGGTCCACGCGCAGCAGGTAGCGCGTGATGCCGTTGTCATTGAAGACCCGGATGTACTCCGGGTAGCCGAGCACGCGGTAGATTTGCTCCGTCGTGGCGGCCGAGGTGTCGACGAACGAACCGAAGTAGCTCGCGAACCAGCCGGCCGAAACCGGTCCCTGGCGCCACGAGACCGACGCGTTGGCGCGCCACTTCACGCGGCCGTTGCGCTCGAGCTCGTTGACGATTGGCGCGAGCGCGTCGGCCTGGGAGCGGCGGAGCACATAGTGCGTCGCATCGCCGTTGAAGGTGAACTGGCCCAGCCGGGTCTTGGGCGAGCGCCACTGCACGCCGAACTCGTAGCCCTGGATATCGCGGCCGCTGAGGTTGAGATAATCGTCGATGACGCTCACGACCTCGCCCACCGGCGCGCGGCGGCTGTTGTTGCTCGTCTGCCGGGCGTTGTAGGCGTCGAAGGCCGCGCGATCCGCCGCGCTGACCGGCTTGCGGATGACCTTGCTCGATCCGCGATAATTCGCCGTGCCGGAACCAAGGTCGATCTGGGCGAGAGGGGTGCCTTTGGCGAACTCGGCTTGGGTCGCGAGATCGAGGACAATCTCGTCGTAGTCGATGGCGGCGCCAGCGCCGGTGTTCTCGATGACCTTGTTCTGGTTCAGGTGGAAATAATCGAAGGTGAACGAAAGTCCGCGGACCCGCGGCACCTCGACCACCAAGCCGGCCACCCACGTCTTGGCCTCCTCGGGCTTGAGCCCCTGGTTGCCTTGGCGGAACACCGTGCGCTGCGCGGTGCCGTCGGACGGCAATGCGGTGACTTCGAAGCGATACGGATCGTCGGCGCCGATCTGGCGGCGCAGCGGCGTGATATTGGTTTGCACCAGGTTCGGCGCGCGGAACGACTCGGCCACCGAGCCGCGGAGCTTCAGCCACGACGCCGGCTTCCAGACGAGGCTCGCCTTCGGCTTCGTGGTCTGGCCGTGGATCGAGAAATGCTCGAAGCGACCCGCCAGGGTGAGCTCGAACGCGTGGACGAGCGGCAGCCGGTTTTCGCGCGTGACGAACGGGAGCGCCACTTCCGCGTAAGCCGCATAGATTGTCTGCCGCGCGCTGATGGGGAGGTTCGAGCTGAGCGCGAGGAAATCGTTGTCGCCCTCGCGCAGGAAGGGGAAGTCTTTGCCGGAGCCGGGCGGATTCACGCCAACGAAGCTGGCGCGTTTGTCGGAATAGGTATCGTAACGCAGCTCGGCGCCGGTCGCGACGCCGATGTTGCCGCCACGGGAAAGACGTCCGAGCTGGCCGTTCAACTTGAGGTCGGCCATGAAAAGATTGGTGCGGCCGAAGCGATCCTCGTCCTGGTAGAGGGGCTGAAGGACCGACTCGGGATTGGTGAATGGCCGGTCGACCACGATCTGGTTGTTGACGATCCGGAAGGTGACGGGAAACGGGTTGAACGCCGTCGCATCCGTGCGCGCGAGGGCGCGACGGAGGTGGGATTCACGAATTTGGAAGTGCTCGAACTCGTGCGTCTGCGCCCCGGAAGCGAGCAGCCCGCTCTCCCATTCCCAGGTGTCGCCCAGCTTGCCGCGCAGTCCGCCGAGGACGCGCCAGGACAGACTGTAGACCTCAGTCTCGCGCGGCTTGATCCCGTCGCCCGAGTTCTGGCCGGGCGCGATGCCGGTCCACAACGAGACGTCGGCCGGAGCGCCGGTGAGGCGCGGTGTGCCGTCGGCATTGGGCGCGCCCGTCGGGTGATAGAAACGCACGCCAAACGGGTTGTAGGGATTCGCGGCCGGCAGGTAGATCCCCTGGTCGTCGGTGTTCTTGAAATTCACCGGCTCGCGACCCGTGCGGCTGTAGGCGCGGTAGAAGAGGAGGTCGCCGAAGAAATTGAGCCGGTCGTTGATCGGATGATCGACGAAGGTGGCAAACTGGACGCGGTCCGTCGCCGGGATGAGCATCTTCCACTTGTTCCAGTTGGAGAAGGTGGCGTTCTCCGGGCTGTCGATATTGGGCGAAGGCGCGGTCTGCTTGAAATTTACCCCGGTCGAGTCCGGCCAGAGATAGAACATGCCATTGGCCGCCATGGTGGCGACGCCCACGGGGGGCGTTGTGCTGGTGGTGATGCCGGTGTTGCCGGCGGGGCGTGAGCCGACGAAGGTGAGGAAGTCGGGCTGGATCGTGCCGCGCTGCCACTGGCCCCACTGGTTCACGGCATTCGTATTTCTGAAATCGTTGTCACGCGCGATGACGGCTCCGGTCGCAGGGTCGGTTAGCGGCAGGCCGTTCCACGGTGCCGGCAGCGCGCGGCTGACGCGGAAGTCGGCGTTTTTCGCCCAGTCGCGATCGTGCGCGGACAAGGCATCACGGTGAAAATAATCCAGCGAAACGGAGAAGTGCGTTTTGCCGCGCTTGAAGCCCTCGAAGATTGTCGCGTTGAATTCATTGGCGCCGCCGTGCTGCGTCACCGAGCCCTTGAGGGTGACGCCCCGGCCCACGTAGGTGCGGGAGACATAGTTGTTGATCACGCCGGCCGCGGCGTCGGCGCCATAGATGGCCGAGGCGCCGTCGCGAAGGATTTCCACGCGATCGACCATCGCGCGCGGGATGGTGTTGGTGTTCACCGCGAGCAACGGCACGCCGTTTTCCGCCATCGAAATGGGGTGCGGCGCCATGCGCCGGCCATTGAGCAGGGTCAGGGTGCTACCCGAGCCGATGCCGCGCAGATCGATGGAGGCGACATCGCCCCGGGCGAGCTGCGGGCCGTTGTTGATCTCGGTGATGCCGGAGGGCTCGGCCGCACCGAGCGTCTCGAAAAGTTCCGCCATCGTCGCCGCGCCGCGAGCGTCGAGCTCAGCCTTGTCGATCACGGTGACCGGCAGGGCCGTCTCCGCATCGATACGGCGGATGTTGGAGCCGGTGACGGTGAATGCCTCGAGCTTCACCGACTGCTCCTCGGTGGAAGCCGCCGCGGGGGCGGGCGCAGGCGCAGGGGTCTGGGCGTGGGCCGCCAGCGTGAAAAGGAGGCCGGCGACGCCGAGACACGAGCGGATGGCTTTCATCAAAGTAAGCCTACGCCCCGGCCGGCTAGAGCGCGCGAGAAAAATATTTATGCGGCGAACCTTTCGTAACGTAAGCGCTCCGGGTAGGGGCGTCGCTTGACGACGCCCGGGTTTGCAGTGGCTTCGGCTTCCAGCCGAAGATCTGCGGCTGGAAGCCGCAGCCACTTGGGCGTCGGCCAGCGACACCCCTACCCGCCAAATCTCTCGCTTGCGGGTCCCGCATCCACGCTCCACCGTTTGCCAAAGTTCATGGCATTTCCCACCTTTCCCGCCGTCCTGGCATCGCGCGATCTGCGTCCGACGGAACTTGAGAAAAACCCCACGGAGGCCCTGGTCCGAATCTACGCCTGGATGCAGCTCGCCCGCATCGCAGACAACCGGATCCTCGACCTCTTCCGGCAAGGGCTCATTCGCGGAACCGTCACGGGCGGGCAGGGTAATGAAGGCCTGATCGTGCCGCTGGCGCTCCTGGCCGACAAAGCCATCGACGTGGTCTCATTTTCCCACCGCGGGCTCGGCGGGCACCTCATCTGGAGCGGCCACCTGTGCGAGCACCTGAACCAGTATTTCGCCAACGCCGACAGCCCGACCAAGGCGCGCGAGGGCAACATCCATCACGGCGATCCGGCAAACCGCTCGCTGCCGATGATCAGCCACCTGGGCGCCATGCTTTCGAATGTCGCGGGAGCCACTGATTCCCAACGGCGGTTCGGCCGGCCGGCGGTGGGCTTCACGTTTTTCGGCGACGGCGCCTCGAGCACGGGCGACGTTCACGAAACGCTCAATCTCGCGTCGCTGCTCTCGCTGCCCGTGATCTTCGTGATCGAGAACAACAGTTACGCGTACTCCACACCCACGCGCGAGCAGTTCGGGGCCGGCGCGGAGCTTTGGCAGCGCGCCGCCGGCTACGGCATCGAGGGGCTCCGGGTCGATTGCACTGACCCGGAACTCTCCGTCCGCACTTTCGCGACGCTGATCGAAAAAGTGCGGCGCACCTCCCGGCCCATCCTGGTCGAGGCGCAGGTGCTGCGGCTTCGCGGTCACGCGGCCTACGACACCGGCGACTACCTGCAACCCGGCGAGAGCGAGGGATTTTTTGCCCGCGATCCGGTGCCGCGGTTTCGCGCGAAGCTGGAATCCAAAGTCGGCGCCGCACGACTCGATGCGATTGACGCAGAACTCGGGGTGTTCCTCGAAGCCTGCGTGAAAATCGCCATCGCCACCGCGCGGCCGACCGCCGATGGGATGGAGGCGGGTTTGTTTGCGCCAGCGTCCGCGCCGATGGCGTGGAAACCAAATCTCCCTGTAGGGGCGTCGCTGGCCGACGCCCGGGCGCCGTCAAGCGGCGCCCCTACAAAGCCCCGCGCCCGCAACGGCACGGGGTTTTTTGGGCGCGGAGCGCTCACGCCGCCACGTTGCCCGCCGGCTGCAGCGCCTGGCAGGACTCGCGCTGAATGGCTGCGAGAGTCGATTCGCGCATTTGCCGGCCGATCCGCAGGACCACGCGACACACGTTTTCCCTGACCACGGTATCGTCCGGTGAAACCGGCCGGCCGCGACGTTCCCCCTCCAGCCACGTTTCATCGTCGATGATTTTCTGAACGACTAGAAGCTGACGGAAAAGGAGCGGGTCTTGGGAGTTCATGACGCTGGAGGGCATCGCCGACTTAGAGAGACTTAGAGAATGATTCTGCCAGATCCGTTCCCGTTACGCACAGCG
>JBKJRG010000277.1:0-3128 GCA_046594805.1 Opitutaceae bacterium
TCGAAAAAAGCGCCCTGCTCTGCGAGTACTATGCGCGGCATGGCGCGGCCATGCTGGCCGACGAGCACCCCCCAGGCGCCCCGGCCAACGCCCGCGTCATGTTCGAGCCGCTCGGAATCGTCCTCGCCATCATGCCGTGGAATTTTCCTTTCTGGCAGGTCGTGCGCGCCGTTGTCCCCGCGTTGGTGGCAGGCAACGCCGTCGTGCTCAAGCATGCCGAAAGTGTGCCGGGCTGTGCGCGGGCCATCGAGAAACTTTTCGCGCACGCCGGGCTGCCACGGGGCGTCTTCCAAGTCCTGCTCATTGGCACCGACCCGGTACCCGCGCTCATCGCCGATCCACGCATCCATGGCGTGACGCTGACCGGCAGCACCCGCGCAGGTAAATCGGTCGCCGCCCTCGCGGGTGCAGCGATGAAACCCGGCGTCTTCGAACTGGGCGGCAGCGATCCAGCGATTGTCCTCGCAGATGCCGACCTCGAGCACGCCGCGGAAACCTGCGCGCAATCGCGGCTGCTCAACTCCGGGCAGAGTTGCGTGTGCGCCAAGCGTTTCATCGTTGTCCGCTCCGTCCTCCGCGAGTTCGAAAAACATTTCGTCGCGCGGATGGCGGCCCGGCGGGTCGGCCCGCCCACGGAGCTGGCGACCGACGTCGGCCCGCTCGCGCGGGCGGACTTCCGCGAACAGTTGCACTCCCAGGTCATCCGCAGCGTACGCCGGGGCGCCCGGCTGTTGCTGGGCGGTCGGGTCCGGCCCGGCCCGGGATTTTTCTATGAGCCCACCGTGCTCACCCAAGTCCGGCCCGGCATGGCGGCCTTCGACGAGGAACTTTTCGGTCCCGTCGCGGCGATCGTACCGGCCCGCGACGAAGCGGACGCGGTGCGGCTCGCGAATGCGACCGGGTTCGGGCTCGGCGCCGCGTTGTTCACCCGCCGCCCTGCCACCGCGCGGCGCCTCGTGCCCCTCCTCGAAGCCGGCTGCGTTTTCGTGAACGATTTCGTCCGTTCCTCGCCGGAGCTGCCCTTCGGGGGTATCAAGCAGAGCGGTTATGGCCGCGAGCTGGGCGCCTGGGGCGCCCGTGCATTCGTGAACGTGAAAACCGTCTGCACCGCGTAACAAGCAGCCCAGGTTCGGGTCGGTCGGCAGCGAGGACCCAAAGTCGCGTCGCTGGGTGGGAAAACCGCCGCTCCGCCGGGCCTCAGCGCCCCGTTGGCGTCGGCGAGCGCTCTGCTTGCTGCAGCGCCGCCTGTTGCATCTCGCGGGCGACCGCGTCGATCTCGGCGCTTTTGCCCGCTTTCATGGGATGCGGATTTCGCAACGAGGTGCAGCCGGAGAGGGCCACGGCCAGGAGGATGACGAAACCGGAATTCTTTTTTTGCAGCATGGGCTTCGCTGCACCGACTCGACTCGGAGCTGAGAGTCACGCGCATGGGTGCACGCTCTGGCGCATTTGCGGTCCGGACCCCACGATGTGGCATGAGTCCGCGCCTGTAGGCCAGGTCGCTGGCCTGGTTGTTCCACCCGCCAGGTCAGCGACCTGGCCTACAAGGCGACCGCTGAGAGCGGCAAGATTCCAGCGCTACAGCTACTGCACTCAAGGGAGAGGAGCATTGATTACGGGACCGGAGTGAAGACGATGACGCGCCCCGGGCCCAGGCACGGCTCATTCTAAAATCAGGACAACCATGAAACCCTCGCCCCTCCTGCTCTCACTCCTCTTGCTCGCGTCCACCGCGTACGCGGCCACGCCCGCCCGCCCGAACATCCTGCTCATCGTCGCCGACGACCTCGGCTGGGGTGAGCTCTCCTGCCAGGGCAACCCGCAGATCCCCACGCCGCACATCGACTCGCTGGCGAAGAACGGCGTGCGCTTCACCAACGGCTATGTGAGCGGGCCCTATTGCAGCCCGACCCGCGCCGGGCTCATGACGGGCCGCTACCAGCAGCGCTTCGGCCATGAATTCAATCCCGGCCCGGCGGAGCAGGCGGTGGAAAACTTCGGCTTGCCGCTGACGGAGACCGCGCTGCCGCAGCGGTTGAAATCCGCGGGCTACGCCACCGGGATGTTCGGCAAATGGCATCTCGGCTACCGGCCGGAGTTTCATCCGCAAAAGCGTGGCTTCGACGAGTTCTTCGGTTTTCTCGGCGGCGCTCACAGCTATCTCGACGCCGGGAGCGATCGCGCAGCCAATCCGATTCAGCGCGGCACAACGACCGTGGACAAGATGGACTACGCCACCGAGGAGTTTGCCCGCGAGGCAGCGGCATTCATCGACCGGCGCCGCGCCGAATCCTGGTTCGTTTATCTGCCCTTCAACGCCGTTCACGCCCCGCTCGAGGCGACGGAGAAATACCTGAATCGTTTCGCATCGATTGAGGACAGCCGGCGCCGCACCTTCGCGGCAATGCTCTCCGCGATGGACGACGCCGTGGGCGTGGTGCTCGCGAAGATCGCCGAACTGAAGCTGGACGAAAACACGCTGGTATTTTTCATCAGCGACAACGGCGGCCCCACGGCCTCGATCACCTCCGGCAACGGGCCCCTGCGCGGCTTCAAGGCGCAGACCTGGGAAGGCGGCATCCGCGTGCCCTGGATGGTGCAGTGGAAAGGCCGCATCCCGGCGGGTCGGGTGGACGACCGCAATGTGATCCAGCTCGATATCTTGCCGACCGCCCTGGCGGCCGCGGGCGTCGCCGTGAAACCCGAGTGGAAGATCGACGGCGTGAACCTGCTGCCGTTCCTCAGCGGCGAGAAGAACGGCGCGCCGCACGAAACGCTCTTCTGGCGCTTCGGCGCGCAAATGGCCGTGCGAATGGGTGACTGGAAACTCGTGAAGGGCCCTGGCGCCGGCGTCGGGATCGAGCAACGCGCCAAAGCCACCGTCGACGGCGCGGAGCTCTACAATCTCAAGCAGGACATCGGCGAGAAAAACAATCTTGCCGCAACGAACCCGGAGAAGGCCCGGGAACTGGCCGCCGCCTGGAACAAGTGGGATGCGGAGCTGATCGAGGCAAAGTGGATTCCCCAGCGCGGCGGCAAGGCCGGCAAAGCCGCGAAGAAGGCGAAGTAAGTAGCGGCAGACGTTCCTGCCTGCCGATTCCGGATGGGGCCGCGGCGCCCTCGCCGCG
>JBKJRG010000296.1:0-3546 GCA_046594805.1 Opitutaceae bacterium
GCGCAGACGAAGACCAGGGCAACGGTTAGTTTCATGGCGGCGAAAAACAGGTGGGTGGGTCGGTTGGCGTGGCGGGCGCCGTCGGGCGGTGCCCGAGGCCGCGGACAGATCGGGCCGGCTCAGAACCGGCCGGTGATGCCGGCGACAATCTTGACGGGAAATTTGCGGTTGTTGACCACCCGGTCCGGATACGCCGCGTAAATCAGATCCAGGGACTCCGAGAAGACATTGTCCAGATCGAGGAACACGTTCAGGCGTTTCGAGAAGGCGTACCGCGACTTCCAGACCCACGAGGTCTTGGCTTTCTGATACTGCACCAGTGCCGGGATCACATTGTTGCTGGTGAGAAATTCACTCCGATAAACCGCCTGCACCCGGAGGTCGAAGCCGTAGCCGCGATAGCTGAGGCCGACGTTGCCGCTTTGGTTGAGGAAGCCGGCGAGGCTGTTCGTCGTGAGCACCGCCCCGCCGCCGTAGTTCCCCTCGGTCTTCAACGACGTGAAGTTGGCATGGACGCCGAAGCCCCGGGCCCAGCCGGGCAGAAAGGCGAGCTGCTGCTGGTAGCTGACCTCGATGCCTTCAATCTTCGCCGAGCCGCCGTTCGCCTGCGTGGTCAGGCCGTAGCCCGCGTATTCGCCATCGAAACCGTTGCCCGGGCCGTCGCCGATGATCTGGCCGCTGTCGGTGAAGATGTAATCGCGGATTTTTTTCCGGAAGACGCCGACCGAGACCATGCCCTGCGGTTTGAAGTAATACTCGGCGGTCAAGTCGTAGTTATTTGAATACTGCGGCTTGAGCTCGGGGTTGTTGACCGTCACCCGCAACGTGTCGTCGCTGATGGTGGTGTTCGGGATGATCGAGCCGAATGGCGGACGGCCGACCCCCGTGGACCAGCTCGCGCGCGTGACCAGGCCGGGGAAGGGCTCATACTTCAAATGCACGCCGGGCAGGAACACGCGATACTGGCCCTCGTCCCGGTCGCGGCCGCCGTACTGGGCCTCGGCCCGGCGCCGCGCCTCCGCATCCGTCACCGCCCCCACCCAGGCGGCGCGGCGGGCGCGCTCCGCCGGGGAGAGATAGGTGACCGGCCCTTCACCCTCCACCCGGGTATCTTCCGCCCGCCCGCCCGCCAGCACCGAGACCGGGCCGAGCCGGACGTGGCCCATGACATAGGCGGCACCGATTTTCTCGGCCACGCGGCGCAACTGCTGGAACTCGCTCTGGGCGCCGAAGGCGACATCTTCTCTCCAGAACTGCGGGAAGTCCCTCCGGTGCGCCGCCACGCCGTAGGGGTTGGGCCAGACGGGCGCGCCGCCGCGGTCGCGATAAGAGGCGTTTTCGTCGAGCCGGTGATAGCCGGTGCGGTCCGTGAACTGCCCCAGGTCGCGATTGTCGTCCGCATTCCCGAGGATTCCGTCGTGCCCGGCGTAGTTGTAGCGGCGGTTGATGCTCACCTGCCGGCGGGTCTGGCGCTGCCAGGTGAAGCCGGTCTTGAGGTAGGCGGGCAGCCGCAGCGGGAGATCCTTCTTCAGGTCGAACTTGCCGCTGATGACGGTGTCATAGCCGCGCCGGTCGTTCTGGGTCAGGAGGAGGTTCGTGTAATTGTTCAAGTCATACATGTCCGCGCCCTGCGTCTGCGTGATGAAAGGGAAAATCGGGTCCCGCGTCCGGTCGACCAGCCAGCCAATATTGTTGAGCCGCATGGTCACGACGTGCTGCGGGTCGCCATTGAAGCTGGCGGCGTTCGAATAGCTCAGGCCGTAGTCGATGGCCAGGCCCTCGAACCGGTGCTTCACCATTGGCTGCACCAGGTAGGTGCGGCCCGAGTTGTCCCACGCGTTCACCGAGATGTTGTTGAACGAGAGGGTGGGGTGCGCATACACGCGGGTGATGCCATTGCCGTAGTTGGGGTGGATGTAGCCGCCGCCGGTGCGGTTGCCATTCGCATCCACGGTGGCCAGCACCTGCGGAGTTGCGGCGGTCGCCACGCCCACGGTCGACAGGTTGCTCAGGCGCGTATCCGGATTTTCGTGAAAGTAGTTGAACGACAGGTTGACCGCGACGGTGGTTTGCGGGCTCCAGCGGTAGTCGAGCTTGAGGCCGGACGCGACGCGGGAACGCGTGGCATTCTCCACCCGTCGTTGCGCGGAATAGGTGTAAACCGGGCCCGGCTCGTTCCTGCGCTCGTGCTGGAGGATGGAGGTGGAGCCTGCGCCGGGCTGGCTGTGCACCGTGGCAGTCAGCGTGACTCCGAAGTTTTTCTTTTCGCCGAGCACGTCCGAGTAGCTGAAGTTCATCGACGGCCCGTAGCCGTGGACCGGCATTTTCCAATCCCGGGTCCGGTATTTGTACGTCGGCCGCGTCACGAACCCGAGCGTGTAGCTGAACACGCGCCCCGCCGCGCGATCGAACGCGCTCTTGCTGACGAGGTTCACGCTGCCGCCAATCGAGGCGCCGTCCATGTCCGGGGTGGGGGCCTTGGTCACTTCGATCGTTTCGATATTCCCGAGCGACGCCTGGTCGAATTCGAAGGCCCGGCCGAGGTTGGCGGATTGCGCGCTGGCGACCTGCTGCCCGTCCATCGTCACGGAATTCAAAGCGGCGCCGACGCCGCGAATGCTGATCTGGCGCACATCGTGCCCGTTGTAGTCGGCGGTGATCCCGGCGATGTGCTGCAGCATGTCGCCGATGTTGCCATCGGCCACGTTACCGAAGGTGTCGGAGGAAACGACGTTCTTCACATTGGGCGCCTGCCGCTGAAGCGTTTCGGCCAGCGCGGTGCCCTCGCGCTCGCCGGCCACCGTGTACTTGTCGAGCTGGTAGATTTCCGAGGTCAGCTCCACGTCGCGCGTGACGCGCTGGCCGGCGGCAACGGACACCGGGATCCGCTTCGGATCCAGCCCGGCGAAACTGGCCACCAGCGTCACCACCGAGGCGGGTACGCCGCTGAACTGGTAGCGGCCTTCGCGATCGGTGATGGCCGATTGGCCGGTGCCGGCGATTTCGACGACGGCGCCTTCGAGGAAGGCGCGCGTGGCGGCGTTGCTCACCTGGCCCGTCACGCTGCCAGTCTCCGGCCGCGCCCCCTGGGCTCCGGTGGCGGTGGCCGCGTTTGTGCTCAGCGGCGCAGCGAGCGCGAAGAGCCAGGCGGTCAGGAGGGAAACGGAAGAATGGCGTTTCATGAGAGTGGCAAGAGCGCAGGCGGATCAACCCAGTGCCCGGGGCAGGGTGGCGATGGTGGAAGAAAGCCGCCGCTCCGGAGCCGAGTCGATCTGAAACACGGCCGGGACGCCGGCAGGGGCATGGTCTTTCGTTTTGGTTGTTCAAACGCCTTTACCGTAGGTCAGCGCGCTTGCGCGCGCCAAACCGCGCTCGCAAGCGAGCTGGCCTACATTTACGCGGCCAAAACGACCCGTGGACGCGTCGCCCCCGGCCGCAGCATCGCACCCGACACGTATAACTGGGGCACCAAACGGCTCTACATCGACGTGCTGGGCGAATGGTATTTCTACAAGCGCTGGGGCGTGTTTGCCAACCTCCGCAGCA
>JBKJRG010000341.1:0-6398 GCA_046594805.1 Opitutaceae bacterium
CCCGGCATCTGCGGCGCGGCGCGACACGCCGCCAACGAAGGCCGCTGGCAACGCGAACTCGTAGCCACCTTGTCCGAGGCGGGCAAATCCGGAGCCGATATCGCCTCCGATCCCAAGAGCGCGCCCTGGAAAATCGCGGTCGCCGTGCGCCTCCGGCTTCGAGCCCGAGCCCCGCATCGCTGGATTGCCCACGCGCTCAACATGGGCTCCCCCGCTTCGGTGAGCACTTACGTGTCACGCCAATCAACTTGTAGCGCCCTGACCCGGTGACGGAGCCCCCTGACCCGGTGACGGAGCCCGCGCCCTTTGTTTCCTTCGTTGCCTTCTGTAAAATGGATTGAGTTTGGAGTTTGGTTGCGGCGCCAGCCGCGCTGGGACGTTCGGCAAAGAAAAATTGGCTTTTCCGATCGGTGGCTGCCAGAGTCCGTCGATGACCCGCTTACAAGCCCTCAAGAAGGAAGCTTTGAGCCTTACCGACGCTGAGCGTGCCGTTCTCGCGACCCACCTTCTCCAAACGCTGCCCGGCGTTCTGTCCGACGACGATGAAGGCGTAGCCGAAGCCCTTAGACGAGACGCCGAGTTAGACGCCGATCCGTCTACTGGCATCGAGTGGGCTGCGTTGAAGAGAGAGTTGGGCCGCTAGGCGATGGCGTTGATTTTTCATCGGCTCGTTCAGAAAGATTTGCGGACGGTTCTGCGGTATTACGAAGAGGAGAGCGGTGTTCAGTTGTCGGATCGTTTTTTCGCCGAGCTTGATGGTTGGTCGCACAGATTGCGAATGAGCCGACGAAGTTTCACTTCGTGTCGGGCGGTCTACGTCGAGCGAACTTGCGGAGATTTCCGTATCATCTACTTTTCCGCGAGAATGCGGCAGGCGTTCGCGTCTTGGTGCTTCGTCATCACAAGCGCCATCCGAGCTATGGCACCGAGCAAAAGTAGCCAGACGCCCAAACCTGAGAGTTGTGCGGATAGGATGTCCTGAATGCACCCACGCGCGCCGCGCTAGTTGAGGGTTGAGTGTTGAGGGTTGAGAGAGTTCAAACCACGCATGTTCAACTTCGAAGAACTTGAGGCGTGGCCGGCGAAATTCCCTCCGGGAGTGACAACGACCGGTTCGGTCTCTCAACTCTCAACCGTTAGCTTTCAACTTTCATAGCTCCGAGTGTCCGAATTCATCCAACAACTCCTGAACGGCCTCTCCCTCGGCGCGATCTATGCGCTCATCGCCCTGGGTTACACGATGGTCTACGGCGTGCTGCGCTTCATCAATTTCGCCCACTCCGATGTGTTCATGGTGGGCGCCTACATCGGCTACTACATGGGCAAGCTCGTGCCGGAAGGCACGATCTGGGGCGGCTTGCTGGTCCTGCTCGTCGCCATGGTCGGTTGCGCCGTGCTCGGCATGACGATCGAGCGGCTCGCTTATCGCCGGCTGCGGAGCGGCCCGACCCTGAACGTCCTGATCACGGCGATTGGAGTGTCCCTGCTCCTCGAGTACAGCGGCCAGCTTTTCTTTGGCGCCGCGCCCCGCACTTTCCCGGCTCTCTTTCCGGTGAAGAATTTTTCGATCGGCACGCTCGTGGTCTCGACCAACCAGCTCATCGTCATCGTGGTCGCGTTTGTCCTGATGCTCGCCCTGCAGTTCATCGTCTACCGGACGAAAATGGGCACCGCGATGCGCGCCGTCTCGCTCAACCCCAAGGCCGCGCAGCTCGTCGGCGTGAACAATGACGTGGTGATTTCCTTCACCTTCGGCCTCGGCTCGGCGCTGGCGGCCGCGGGCGGCATCCTCTACGCCCTGAACTACCCCTCAATCGATCCGCTGATGGGCGTGATGCCCGGACTCAAGGCGTTCGTCGCCGCCATCCTCGGCGGCATCGGCAACATCCCGGGCGCGGCGCTCGGCGGGCTGATCCTCGGCACGGTCGAGACGTTCGTGAACGGCAGCCAGTGGTCGACCTATAAGGATGCCATCGCCTTCGCGATCCTGATCATCATCCTGCTGTTCCGACCCGCGGGACTGCTGGGCAAATTCACGGTCGAAAAGGTCTGAGTCGCCCGCCCCGCCCTGCTCCCGCCCCACCCCGATGCCACGCCCGCATCTTTACCTTCTCGCCGCGCTGCTCGTTGCCTTCGGCATCTCGCATTTCTCCGATCGGATCGATCCCTACCATCTCGACGTGGTGATTGGGGTTGGGATCAACATCATCCTCGCCGTGTCGCTCAATCTGGTGAACGGGTACACCGGCCAGTTTTCGCTGGGACACGCGGGTTTCATGTCGGTCGGCGCGTACTTCTCCGCCGCCGTCAGCCTTTTTGTGGTGCCGCGGTTTTTCGGCGCCGCGGGCGGCAGCGCGGTGCAGCAGGGCGGACTTTTCCTGGCCGCACTTTTCGCCGGCGGACTCAGCGCGGCGTTTGCGGGCCTGCTCGTCGGGGTGCCGTCGTTGCGGCTGAAGGGCGACTACCTGGCGCTCGTGACCCTGGGCTTCGGCGAAATCATCCGCGTCATCTTCCAGAACGTCGAAAAGCTCGGCGGGGCCCTCGGGCTGAATGGCATTCCCGCTTACACCACGATTTTCTGGGTGATGGCGTTCGTCGCCTTCACCGTTTTCGTGGTCAGCTGCCTGGTCAACTCGACTTACGGTCGGGGATTCCTGGCCACGCACGACGACGAAATCGCCAGTGAAGCCGTGGGACTCAATACCACGAACTACAAAATCGTGGCCTTCGTGATTGGCGCCTTCTTTGCGGGCATCGCCGGCGGGCTCTACGGTCACTTCAAGCTCACGATCACTCCCACCGGCTTCGATTTCACCAAGAGCATCGAGATTGTCGTCATCGTTATCCTCGGTGGCATGGGCAACACGCTCGGCGTCATCCTGGCCGCCATTCTGCTCACCCTCCTGCCCGAACTGCTTCGTCCCATCGCCGAATACCGCATGATCATCTACTCGCTTCTTTTGATTATCCTCATGCTCCTGCGTCCGCAGGGGCTGTTCAATTTTGGGCTGCGCGCTTCGAAGAAGAAGGACGCGCCCATCGCCGCCTCATGATCACCGAACCGGAAGAAATCCCCGTCTGGCGCGGCACGCCTTCGCAATGGTCGAATTTCGGCGTCTATTTTTTCTGCCTGCTGCTGGCCGCCGCCGTGGTTGCCGCCTACTTGCTCGTCCCGCCGCAATCCCAGACGCCGCTCATTTTCCTCGGCTTGATCGTTCCCTTCCTCTGGTTCCTTTCCCGGTGGATTGGTCTGAAGTGCCACCGCTATGAGGTGACGTCCGAGCGCATCAAGGTGACGACCGGCCTCATGTCCCGGCGGACCAGCGAGCTCGAGCTCTATCGCGTGCGCGATTACTCGGTGGTCGAACCCTTCTGGCTGCGACTCGTCGGTTGCGGCAACATCATCCTCGTCTCCGCCGATCGCACGACCCCGCAGATTGTCCTCCGGGCCGTGCCTCAGGCGGCGACGCTCAAGGATCAAATCCGGCTCCACACCGAGAAAATGCGCCAGCGCCGCGGCGTGCGCGATCTCGAGATCGATCCGCCGGCTCCCCCTGCCTCCGCCTGATGCCCGCCGTCCTGCAGCTCGAACGGATTACCCTCCGATTCGGTGGGCTCACCGCCGTGAACGCCGTCGACTTCACGGTAAACGAGGGCGAGCTCTGCGGTTTGATCGGCCCGAACGGCGCAGGGAAAACCACCGTCTTCAACCTCATCACCGGCGTCTACCAGCCGACCGATGGCAAGGTGTCCTTCCAGGGCCGCACGGTCGCCGGGCTCCGGGTGAATGACATCGTCGCCCTGGGGATTGCGCGCACCTTTCAGAACATCCGGCTCTTCGGCTCACTCTCGGTTTTCGACAACGTCCGGGTGGCATGCAATCTTCACCGCGACACGAGCGCGTTGCAGCCGCTCGTGCGGCTGGGAGCGTTCCGACGCGACGAGGCCGCCATTACCCGCCGGGTCGAGGAGCTGCTCGAAATTTTCCATCTCGGCCGGTTCCGGGATGCTCCGGCGAAGAGCCTGCCCTACGGCGAGCAGCGCCGGCTGGAAATCGTCCGCTGCCTTGCCACCCGGCCAAAACTCCTGCTGCTCGACGAGCCGGCCGCGGGCATGAATGCGAGCGAGAAGGTCGAACTGGTTGGCCTGATCCAGCAGGTGCAGAAACAATTCAACCTTTCGGTCCTGCTGGTGGAGCACTCGATGAAGGTCGTGATGAGCTGCTGCCAGCGGATCGCTGTCCTCGATTACGGCGTGAAAATCGCCGAAGGCTCGCCTGCCCAGGTCCAGGGCGATCCAAAGGTCATCGAGGCGTACCTCGGCGAGGATCATAAGACGAGTTTGTCGCACCACTGAGGATGAATTGCGGATTTCGGATTTCGGATTGCGGATTGAAACACCGCCCTTACCCGGTGACCCGACTTCGGCCTGCCTGACAATCCGCGATCCGCAATCCGCAATGCTCCAGGTTTCCGATCTCCACGTTTCCTACGGCGCCATCTCCGCCCTGGCCGGGATCTCGTTTGCGATCGAGCAGGGCGCGATCGTCACGCTCATCGGCGGCAATGGTGCCGGCAAAACCACCACTCTCCGCACCATCTCGGGCCTGCTGCGCGCCAAGTCCGGTAAGATTAGCTTCGGCGGAGAGGACATCACCGCTTTGCCTCCGCACCAGATTGTCGCCCGCGGACTTTGCCAGGTCCCCGAGGGCCGGATGATTTTTTCCAACCTCTCCGTCGAGGAGAATCTCGCGATGGGGGCCTATCTCCAGAACGATGCGGCGCTCAACGCGAAGAACCGCGACTACGTTTTTAGCATTTTCCCCCGGCTGAAGGAGCGGCTCCACCAGACGGCGGGCACGCTCTCCGGGGGCGAACAACAGATGCTGGCCATCGGCCGCGCGCTGATGAGCAACCCGAAATTCCTGATGCTCGACGAACCGTCGCTCGGGATCGCCCCGCGGCTGATCAGCACCATCTTCGAGAAGATCGTCGAGATTAACAAAACCCAGGGCATCACGATCCTGCTGGTCGAGCAAAATGCCAACCTCGCGCTCGAGATCTCGAGCCAGGCCTATGTGCTCGAGACGGGGCACATCGTCATGTCCGGCGAGAGCCAGAAGCTCCGCGCCGATCCGCAGCTGAAGGCGACGTATCTCGGCGGTTGAGCATGGCTGCGGCAGCCAAGGCGGAGCTGGGAACGTAGGCACATCCGTCCACCAAGGATCTGCGGCAGGATGCCGCAGCCACTCATCCTGACCCAGACTGTCCGGCGCGTTGCTCCATTGTCGCAGTGCGCGACTCATACAGCTTCACTTTTCTCATGCGTTCCCCTCGCCTGCTGGTTGTCCTGCTCGGTTTCGGCGTGATCCTGCTTGGGCTTCGCGCCGCTGAGGCCGAAGCGGGCTGGCCCGAAATTACCCGCGACAACAAGCCGTGGACGCGCTGGTGGTGGCCCGGCAGCGCGGTCGACCAACCCAGCCTCACCCGCCAGCTCGAGCAATTCGCCGCCGCGGGATTGGGCGGAGTCGAGATCACGCCGATCTACGGGGCGCAGGGCTACGAGGAGCGTTACATCGATTTCCTTTCCCCGAAATGGATGGAAATGCTCGAGCACGTCGGCCGCGAGGGCCAGCGGCTCGGACTGGGAATCGACATGGCCACCGGCACCGGCTGGCCGTTCGGCGGGCCGTGGGTGACGGGCGACGCCGTCCTGCAACGCGCCGTCGTGAAAGACGGCAAGCTCACGGGCGAGCCGACGAAGATGGCGGTGAAACGCGCCGCGCCCGGGGGCGAGGGGTTCGTCGTTGACCCGTACTCGCCAGAGGCATTGCGGAGTTATCTCGCTCCTTTCGAAAAACCGTTCGCCAGCCTGCCGCGCGGGCTGGTCCGCGGACAGTTCCACGACTCCTTCGAGTATTACGGCGGCACGTGGACGCCCAAATTCGCCGAGGTCTTTCGGGAAATGCACGGCTACGATGTGCACACCTACGCCAGCGAACTGACCGCCCGCAATGCCGACGACGTGAAAACGGTCGACCGCGAAACCCTCGCCCGGATCAAGAGCGACTTTCGCGACACCCTCGCCCGGCTGCATCTCGATTACCTGCGCACCTGGGTGCAATGGTCGCACGAGCGCGGCTTCATCGTGCGCAACCAATCGCACGGCGCTCCCGGCAACATCCTCGATCTCTACGCCAACGCCGACATCGCCGAGACGGAGGTCTTCGGCTCGACGCCGTTCCCGATTCCCGGCTTGCGCCGCCATGCCGACGATGTGCGCACCGGCAACGAGCAGGATCTGCCCGAGTCGCTGGTCATCCGCATGGCTTCCTCCGCCGGGCACGTCGTTGGGCACAATCTCTCCTCGAGTGAAAGTGCCACGTGGCTGCGCGATCA
>JBKJRG010000554.1:0-9564 GCA_046594805.1 Opitutaceae bacterium
GCGAGGTCCCGGCCTGCTCGAAGAGCGCCCAGAAAATAAAGGCGCCGATGAAGAAATAGAAAATGGCGCCGAGCCGCCGGATCTCGGCGTCCTTGGAAAACCCGAACCACAGCATCAGCACAATCGGCACGATGATGAAAAGGTAGCGGATCCAGGTGAAACCGGGCTTGTCCGAGCCCCAGGCGATGATCCCCAGCACGACGGTGCCGAAGAAGGTGATGACGCATTTCTTGACCGCGTCGGGCGAATGAGGCGGACGCGGCCCGACCTGTTTAAGTCCCTGACCGAAGACGACGAAAACGATCAACCCCAGGACCATGCCCACGCCCGCGGCGGCGAAGCCCCAGTGCCAGGAGTGCTCGGGATTGAAACCCCAGTTCGCGAGCATGGCCTTGAACCGGCTGTGCTGTGCCAGAAACCCCGTGATGATCGGTGCAGCCATCGCGCCGATATTGATGCCCATGTAGAAAATCGAAAAACCGGCGTCGCGGCGCGGATCGCCCGGCCGGTAAAGCTGGCCGACCATTGCGCTGATGTTGGGTTTGAGCAGGCCGGTGCCGAACACCACGAGAATCAGGCCGAGGAAGAACGTCGTCTCGCTCGGGAAGGCCATGCAGAAATGGCCCGCCGCGATGATGATGCCGCCGTAGAGCACAGCCTGGCGTGAACCGAAGATGTTGTCCGCGATCGTGCCGCCGAAGATCGACATCATGTAGACGGACATCGTGTAGGTGCCGTAGATGAGCGACGCCTTGGCCGAGGAGTAGCCCAAGCCCGCCTGCGCCGCGGGGAGCGTCATGAACAGGATCAGCAGCGCCCGCATGCCGTAATAGGAGAACCGTTCCCAAAGCTCGGCGAAGAAGAGGGTGAACAACGGCCGCGGGTGGCCGAGCAACTGGGGATGGGCGAGCATCACGCCTTCGGTTTCGATTGGCGTGGGTACGGGCACCCGGGGGTCAGGGGCGGACGGAGAACTCATGTTGCGCGGCAGATTGCGCGCCGACCAAGGGGGGGCAAAGCCCAAATTTGGAGCGGAATGCGTCCGCGAGTGGCTGCGCCTTTCCCGTTCGACACCCTCAAGGCTCCCGAACCCATCGAGGTGCAGCCTGCAGATGCATTGAAACTGCGGCAGGATGCCGCAGCCACGCAAGCCGGGCCGCCTGCAGCTACGCGGAACTCACAGGTACCCGTCCGTCGCAAAGGCGGCCACGCCCGCGTGGGATCACGAGAGCGAGCTCGGCCAACAACGGCTCGTCGGACGCGGTGCAGTCGAATCACGCCGCCTCCCCTCTATCGAGAGCAGCAAGGGGTCCGTGTAGGGGAGTCGCTTGACGACGCCCGGGAACGGCGTCGTCCCGTCATGGGGCGTCGTCCAGCGACGCGCTGCATCACCAGAGCTTCGCGGCCCGGCCGTGCTCGAGCACTTCGCGCAGGGAGGTGCGCCAGTTGACGCGCGCGGCGATGCCGTGGTCGGTGTCACGGCCCTCTTCATGCTCAACCTTGTAGGCGAGCTCCAGCTGCCACTTGCCGGGTAAATTCCATTTCCGGCTGCGCGCGATCGGAATATCCCAGATGGTGCCAAGCCGGATCTCGTGGCCGACATGCCATTCCAGCTCCTCGGTGATATGGCGCCAGCGGTATTCCGTGAAGTAGCCGAATTCGGACGGCTTGTAGAGCAGCCCAGGCACCACTTCGATGACGTTCCGGCGCATCACTTCAAGCGGGGGAGTCCCGCGGCGCGTGAGTTTCACGCTACGATCATAGCTGAGGTTGGCGTAGAAAGTGGTATCCGGAATGGAAAGCAATGTCCGCGCCGCGGAGACAAACGGCTTAACGTGGGTGTAGTGGTCGTTGAACTCGATGGGTGGCTTGCCGAGGGGGACCCGGGTTTCCACGCCAACGGTGGTGTCGTCGAAAAAAGAGAGTCGTCGCCCCAAGTCGAAGCGGGCGCCGAGGCGGGCTTCGCCCGGACCCCACCGATGCTCCCGGCCGCGATTGAAGGGATTGGGAGTAAAGGGAACCAAGCCGCCGAAAAGTTCGAGGCGCTCGGAATAACCGTAACGCACTTCAAACGGAAACCGCATGAATTCATTCGCCCGCAGATCGCTGAACTTCGGCTTGAAGTGCAACGTGAGGTTCTGTTCTTCGAGGACACCAGGCAGCATGGTATCGAAGAATTCCGTCATCCGGAGCACGCGTTCGCTGATGCGTTCGCGTGGAGGGGTGGCGGCGTCAACGGCCAGCAAACGACCCGCCATCAGCAGCAAGGCCAGGATAAAGGAGGGGACAGGGCGTGGGGTCGACAGCCGGGACATGGCTAAATCTGACATAGGGCGGGACGGGGGGTGCCGTGGAAGTGAAGGGACGATGGTCAGGTTTCCACCTACCTCGGCAGGAGGTGGATCCGCAGGCGAAAGCACGGGCAAAGACCGGGTGCCAAGCTAAGAAAGGTATCGAGCCAGTAAATTTTCCAGGTATTCCTGTTTGCCGGAGCGCGGGGAAGGTTCACCCAGCTTCAGCACGCGCTTTTCCAGTTCTTTGAAGCCGACGCGGCTTTTTTCGATCTCCTGCCCAAGGCCGGAATCATAACTCGCATAACGTTCGGCCACGAACTGCTCGAATTTTCCTTCCGCCAGGATGCGGCGGGCGACTTTGAAGGCCAGGGCGTAGGCATCCATTCCGCCGATATGCGCGTGGAAAAGATCCTCGAGGTCAATCGAGGGACGACGGAGCTTCGCATCGAAGTTGAACCCCCCCGTACCCAGGCCGCCCGCGCGCAGGATCGAGAGCATGGCCAGCGTCAGCTCGCGCACGTCGGTGTTGAACTGGTCCGTATCCCAGCCCAGTAGCAGGTCGCCGCTGTTGGCGTCGATCGAGCCCAGCATGCCCTGCGCGGCGGCGACTTCGATTTCGTGCTGGAAGGTGTGACCGGCCAGCGTGGCGTGGTTGGTCTCGATGTTGAACTTGAAGTACCGCTCGAGCCCGTACGTCCGGAGAAACGCGATCCCGCTCGCCACGTCGAAATCATACTGGTGCTTGGTCGGCTCCTTCGGTTTCGGCTCGATCAGGAACTGGCCCTTGAACCCGATCGCCTTGGCGTAATCGACCGCCAGGTGGAAGAAGGCCGCAAGGTGGTCCTGTTCGCGCTTCAGGTTGGTGTTGAGCAGGGTCTCGTAGCCTTCGCGGCCACCCCAGAAAACGTAGTTCTCTCCGCCGAGTTCCAATGTGACCTCGAGGGCTTTTTTCACCTGGGCGGCGGCGTAGGCAAAGACATGGGCGTCGGGATTGGTGGCGGCGCCCGCGAGGTAACGCGGGTGCGAGAAAAGGTTGGCCGTGCCCCACAGCAGCTTCACCCCGGTCGAGCGCTGGAGTTGTTTCGCGTGCGCGACAACCTTGTCCAGGTTGCGGTTGGATTCCGCGAGGGAGCGCCCCTCGGGTGCGATGTCGCGATCGTGGAAGGCCCAGAAAGGCGCGCGGATTTTTTGGAAAAACTCGAAGGCGGCGTCCATCCGCTTCTTTGCGACCGAAACCGCGTCGGTCCCTTTTTCCCAGGGGCGAACGATCGTGCCCGGCCCGAACGGATCCGAGCCGGTGCCCCGGAAGGAATGCCAGTAGGCAATCGAGAAACGCAGTTGCGCCGACAGGGACGCACCTTCGATCATTTCCTCCGGGTTGTAATGCCGAAAGGCGAGGGGATTATCCGACTCCGGTCCTTCGTAAGCGATGGCAGCGATGCCGGGAAAATGGGCGTTGGTTTTTTTCATGGCGGAACGGACGCGCAGGAGAACGGGATCCCGGCGGGAGAACGAGAAAGAAGTGGTCAGGCCGCAGGAGTTGTCGATCCCGGCGAGGCGGGCGGGGACGAATCGCGGGGAAAAAAGCGGCGCCAGGCCAGCGCGAAGCCCGTCCAAACCAGCAGGCAGCAACCCAGGCAGGCCAGTCCGGCGACCAACTGACCCGGCCAGCGCAGGGCTTCACCGGTGTGCAGCAGCCGGATCCAGCGCCGCAACTGGAAGCCGGTGGAAAAATCGGCCAGGCGTTCCGTGCGGAGCACTTTGCTCGTGCGCGCATCGACTACTGCCGTGGTGGTCGCGAAGGGCGGCCACGGATTCCGTTCGCGCACGACGAGATTGAACGTAGCTGGCGCCGCGGCTGCTGCGGCCGGCTTCGCCGACAGCGGCGGGCTGAAACGCAACGTGACGAAATCTGCCTCGGGGAATTCCCGCCGGGCGACGGCGAGCAAATCATCCGGGCCCTGCACCGGCCTGGCGGTAGAAGTGTCCGATGTCGCCGGAGGGGCAGGGGCATTGCCGCCATTGGACGCGACGGGGCGGGGTGGGGCATTGCCGACCGGCGGTGCTTCCCCGACTGCGCGGTACACCATGTCGCCGGCCCAGCGATAGGAGAGGACGACGCCGCTCGCGGCCATGATGAAGAGCGCGGGGAGCGACCAGAAGCCCACGGTGTTATGCCAGTTCCAGTCGCGGGCTTTGCCGCGGATGCGACGGACAAACCAGAGGCTGGGACGCAGCGTGCGCGCATTCCAGGCCCGCGGCCACCAGAGCACCAGGCCGCTCAGGCAGAGGAACACAAACACAACATTGGCCGCGGAGTTGGCCGCGGCGCCCGCATTGCCGGGCCCCGGCTTGAAGTTGAGGCGCGTGTGCCAGCTTTTCATGGTTTGCATGAACGCGCGCGTCCGCGGCGCAACGCCCTCCCGGATTTCGCCCGTGTAGGGGTTGGCATATCGGCTGAGATTGCCCGGCATGACCACCGTGACCGCGGCCCGTTCGTCGGCCTGCACGTTGATGGAGGCGATTCGAGCATCGGGCTGCGCCGCGTAGATCCGCGCCAGCAAATTCTCGAGGGCGAGCCGTGGCGTGCCCGTTGGCATGGCGGCAACCTGCCGCGCGTCCCGTTCGGCCCACGCGATGGTTTCCTTTTCGAAGGCGAGGGCAGCGCCGGTGAAGGACATCACCGCAATCAAAACGCCGGCGGCGAGACCGCTCACGAGATGCAGCCAGAAAATCGCTTTCCGCAACATGGGTCGACCATGACGAAGGCGGGCCGCGGGGGCGTCAAGCGGACGCCTCGACGGAATCAGGCGATTGAGTAGCGCCGGCATTGCCGGCAGGTCGGAGCCGGCTGGAAGCCGGCGCTACCTCAAACGGCGTTCACGGCGGCGCCGCACGGTCCAGACGATCGCCAGCGCGCCGAGGCCAAGCAGTGCGTAGGTGGACGGTTCCGGCACGGCGACGAAGTTCGAGAGCACGATGCTGTTCGCCCCGAAGGTGCTGCCGGTGCCGAAATTAACCTGGAACGAGCCCGCGCCATCGAGGGTGAGGAGCCGCTGGCCATGGCTGATGTTGGCAAAACTGCCGGTCAGCCCGCCCGCGCCGGAGGCCGTCAGCACCGTGAAGGTATTGGCGGGCACTACGGAAGATTGGAAGCCATTGGCGAAGGTGAGGGACAATCCGCCGGCCAGAACCGCGCTGCCGCCAACGTTGAGGAAATCATAGCCGGTGCCCTGCGTCATCCCGCCGAGTTCGATCAGGAGAGTGCTGGTGCCGAGGAGCGTCAGGTTGCCCGTGAGGGTGAGCGTGCCGGGCGATGTGCCCGGGGAAACGAGACCGCCCGCGGTGACGCTGGGCGCGGTGATCGTGCCCGTGCCGGAGAGCGGCGCGGTCCCCATGGTGAGCGCGCCGGAGAATTGGAGGCTGGCGCCATTCGCGAGGGTGAGCGCGCCGCTGTTGGTGAAGGTGCTGCTGAAGACCAAGGCACCGGCGGTGACGCTGATCGTGCCGGCGTTGGTGACCGGGATGAAGAACGTCGTCGTGCCGGGGGCGGACTTGGCATAGTTGCCGGAGGCGGAGTTGGTGAAGGAGGCGGCGCCTCCGTGGGCGGCGTTGAACTGCTGGTCGGTCGAGGCGTCGTTCCACGCGGCGTAATTGGTGATCGAGCCCCCATTGCCGGAACGCAGGTTGCCGCCGGTCCAATTGACGGTGCCGTTGTTGACGATCGCGCGCGTGTTGAAGTTGTGGTCCGCGGCGGTGGAGATTGTGAAGACGCCGTTGGCGCCGATGGTGGTGGTGCCGGCAGTGTTGAGGTCGGTGCCCGTCCAAGGGACGGTGCTGTTGAAAGTCTGGGAGTTGGCGAGCTGGCCGGACTGCAGCTTGAAGCCGCTGGCCCCGAGCACGCCGGTCAGGCTGAGGGACCCGCCGACGAGGACATAATCGCCGGAGCCGGCGAGCAGGCTGGCGTCAGCGATCGCAAAGTTGCTGTTGAAATACACCGTGGTGCCGCTGTCTGCATTGGCCGAGCCCGTGCTCGAGAAGCTGCCGCCGCCCTGGAGATTGACGCGGCCGGTGGTGAGCACGAGCGCGCCGCTGTTGTTGAACGGGACGAAGAAGCTGGTCTGGCCGGTGGCGGACTTCGTGTAGGTGCCGGTGGTGGCATTGGTGAAGGAGAACGCGGCGCCAAAGGCGGCGTTGAACTGCTGGTCGGTCGAGGCGTCGTTCCAGGCCGCATTGTTGGTGATGGAGCCGTTGTTGCCGGAGCGCAGATTGCCGCCGGTCCAGTTGACCGTGCCGTTGTTGACGAGGGCGCGGCTGTTGAAATTGTGGTCGGCAGCGGTGGAGATCTTCAGCGTGCTCCCTGTGCCGTTGGTGGTGGTGCCGGCAGTATTGAGGTCGGTGCCGGTCCAATTGACACCCCCGGCGAAGGTCTGCGTGCCGGCGAGCTGCCCGCTGGCGAGGACAAAATTATTCACGCTGACCGTGCCGCTCATGGTCAGCGTATTGCTGACGAGCTGATAACTGCCGGCGCCGAGCAGCGAGGCGCCGTTGGTGATGGAATAGGTGCTGTTGAAAAGCAGGGTGGCCCCGCTTGCGACAGTGGCGCTGCCGGTGCCTGAGAAGGTGCCGCCGCCCTGGAGGTTGAGCGTGCCGGTCGTCAGTACCAGGGAGCCGTCGTTGTTGAAAGGAACGAAAAAACTGGTCTGGCCGGCGGCGGACTTGGTGTACGTGCCGGTGGTGGCATTGGTGAAGGAGAACGCGCCACCGTAGGCGGCGTTGAATTGCGGGTCGGTCGAGGCGTCGTTCCAGGCGTTGTTGTTGGTGATGGAGCCGTTGTTGCCGGAGCGCAGGTTGCCGCCAGTCCAGTTGACGGTACCGTTGATGACGAGGGCCGTGCCGTTGAAGTTGTGATCGTTGGTCGTCGTGATCGCGAGCGTGCTGGTGCTGGCGAGCGTATTACTGCCGACCGCGGTAGCGAAATCGACCGTCCCATCCCAGGTAAACTGTGCGCGTGCCAGGCTTGCCGGCATTGCGAGCAGGGCCGTGAGCATGATGGCGCGGCCGGCGCGTTTTGAGCGTCCGTTCATACGGCTGGAGCCAAGCAGAATTCCCTCAAATGCCGACTGTTTCGCCTTTGGCAGTGAGGAAAAAACCGCCGCCGCGCTAATCAGTCAGCCCACCAAACCGTGACCCATCGAGGGCGCTGCTAGCCTCGGCGGCGACGGGTGGCGACCAAGATTATGAGGGCACCCGCTGCCAGCAACGCGTAGGTCGAGGGTTCAGGAATGGCTTGGAAGTCGGAGAGCACGAGGCTGTTGGCCGCGAAGGCGCTGCCGCTGCCGTAGTTTATCAGAAATGACCCGTTCCCATCGAGGGTAACCAGCCGCTGGCCGCTGCTGACATTGGAGAAGGAGCCGGTGAGCCCACCCGTACCGGTCGTCATCACGGTGAACGTGTTGCTTGTCAGAACAGTCGCCTGGAAACCGTTCGTAAACGTGAGCGACAATCCGCCGGCGAGCAGTCCGCTCCCTCCGACATTGAGGAAATCGTAGCCGCTGCCCTGCGTGGTGCCGCCGAGTTCGATGAGGAGCGTGCTCGTGGCAAGGAGGGTTAGGTTACCGGTGATGTTGAGTGTTCCGGCGGAGTTTCCCGGCGAAACGAGGCCGCCCGTTGTCACCGATGGCGCAGTGATGGTCCCGGTTCCCCGCAGGGTGCCTGTGCCGAGACTGAGCGCGTTGGCGAACTGGAAATTGCCGCCCGTGGCGACGAGCGATCCACTGCTGTTCGTGAACGGGCCGGCAAACGCCAGCGTGCCCGTACTGACGTTGACCGTGCCGGTGTTGTTGAACGAACCGCCATAGACATTGAACGAGGTCGTGCCGGTGCCGGCGCTTTTGACCAGCGTGCCGGAGTTGTTGAAGGTGGCGTAGTAGACGGTGCTGTCGCCCTGGATATCGAGGCGGCCGGCGTTGTTGAACACTCCGCCACTGTTGTTCGAATAAATGTAACCCGGGCCGCTCCAGACCGAGCCCGTGATGCTGTTGTTGGTCAGCGTGCGATCGAGATTAACGTAGCCGTTGATTGTGAGTGCCCCAGTGGAGGCGATGGTGGTGGTGCCACTTCCTGCCATGGTGCCGCTCGTCCAATTGAGCATGGTCGCATTCACCGTGCCGGTGCCGGAAAGGGTGCCGCCGGAGAGGGCGATGCTCGCGAAACTCATTGTGCCGCTAGTCGGGCTAAAGTTGACGGTGCCACCGCTGACGTTGATCCCCGCAGTCAGGCTGGAGCTGCCGGCGAGGGTGGTCGTGCCGCCACTGAAGGCGAGCGTGCCGGTCCCCGTCAGCGTGCTGCCCGCGCTGAGGTTGTGCGTGCCGCCGTTAAAGAGCAGCGTCGCACCGGTCGCGATGTTAAAGATGCCAGTATGGGTGCTGGTAGCGGTGCCACCATTGTAGAGGGCGATCGTGCCGGTATTGACGTTGACCGTGCCGGTGTTGATGAACGACCCACTATAGGCGTTGAACGAAGTCGTGCCGGCGCCGGCGCTTTTGACCAGCGTGCCGGAGTTGTTGAAGGTGGCGTAGTAGACGGTGCTGTCGCCCTGGATATCGAGGCGGCCGACGTTGTTGAACACTCCGCCCGCGTTGTTCGAATAAATGTAGCCCGGGCCGCTCCAGACCGAGCCCGTGATGCTGTTGTTGATCAGCGTGCGATCGAGATTAACGTAGCCGTTGATGGTGAGCGCGCCGGCGGAAGCGATGGTGGTGGTGCCAGTGCCGCCCAAGGTGCCGCCGGTCCAGTTGAGCGTGGTGGCATCCACGGTGCTGCTGCCCCCGAGGGTGCCGCCGGAGAGGGCAATCATTGGCGTGGAGGCGCCCACGTTGAAGTTGGCCACTCCGCCGGAGATGCCAATGCTCGCCGGGCTGACGGCGCCGGTACTGGGGCTGAAGTTGGCCGTGCCACCGCTGACGCTGATGCCCGCGGTCAGACCGTAGCTGCCGGAGAGGGTGGTCGTGCCGCCGCTGAAAGCGACTGTGCCGGTCCCCGTTACCGTGCTGCCCGCGTTCAGGTTGTGCGTGCCGCCGCCAAAGAGCAACGTCGCACCGGTCGCGACATTGAAGGTGCCAGTGTGGGTGCTGGTAGCGGTGCCGCCGTTGTAGAGGGCGATCGTGCCGGTATTGACGTTGACCGTGCCGGTGTTGTTGAACGACCCGGCATAATTGTTGAACGAGGTGGTGCCGGTGCTGGCGCTTTTGATCAACGTGCCCGAGTT
>JBKJRG010000534.1:0-10670 GCA_046594805.1 Opitutaceae bacterium
CTTCGCACAAGGCGCGGCGCCAGCGGGCGACCAAACAGAGCTCCTGCCCGCCTGGTTTCGCGCCCATTGCGCCGAGGTGTTCGTCGGGGCGGAACTCCAGGCGCAACTGCAGCGCGCTCCCGTGTGGCTGCGCTTGCAGACCGAAGGCCCGCAACGGGTCCTCGACGAGCTGGACGCCCGCGGCTGGCGTTGGCGGCGCAGCGAAATCCTGCCGGAGGCGATCGCGCTCCTGGGCGAAACTGATGTCACGACGCTCGACGCCTGGCGCGAGGGTCGGTTGGAGGTGCAGGACCTCGGCTCGCAATTAATCCTGGAGTCGGTGGCGATCGAGTCCGGCAGTCATTGGCTCGATGCCTGTGCAGGCGCGGGCGGCAAGACCCTGCAACTGGCGCGGCGCCTTGGGCCGAAGGGAAGAATCGACGCGTTCGACATCAGACGCGATGCGCTGGCCGAGCTGGAGCGCCGGGAGAAACGGGCCCGGGTCGATTGTCATCCATTGGATGACAACGGGCTGGCGAGCATCCGGGTATTGTTGCAGCCGCCGGCGGGCAGCTTTGACGGCGTGCTGGTGGATGCGCCCTGCAGCGGATCGGGCACGTGGCGGCGCGCGCCTCATTTGAAGTGGATCACGACCGAAGCGCAAATCGACGAGGCGGCGACCACGCAGCGGCGCTTGCTCGCCGAATTTGCCGCGCGGGTCCGGCCGGGCGGCACGCTGGTGTACGCGACCTGTTCCCTGAGCGCGCGGGAGAACGAAGGCGTCGCCACCGCTTTCCTCAAAACGCATCCCGACTTCCAAGCCACGCCGTTCGCCCGGAGTTTTCGAGCGACGCCCCGCGGGCCGGGACTCCTGATTCTCCCCGCCCAACACGATACGGACGGATTTTTTGTCGCGGTCTTCCGTCGTTCATAAGGCGCGTCACCGCCAGCTGCCGCCCCCGCACTTATTACTTGCCGGTCACGCCGCGTCCCCAACCATCGCCGGAACGTGGTCCCCGACTCCGATTATCGCATCAAGCTTCAGGTCTTTGAAGGGCCGCTCGACCTCCTGCTCTTCCTGATCCGGAAGAACGAGCTCGATATCTACGACATCCCGATCGAGTCGGTCACCCGCCAGTACATCGACGCCCTGCGCGCCATGCAGCAGCTCGACCTCGATGTGGCCGGGGAGTTTTTCGTGATGGCGGCGTCCTTGATGGAGATCAAAAGCCGGATGCTGTTGCCGAAGGGGCTGCATGCCATCGATCCGAACGCGGACGAGGACGAAGTGGATCCGCGCTGGGAACTCGTCCACCAGCTCCTCCAGTACAAGAAGTTCAAGGAGGCCGCAGCGCAGCTGGCGGGCATGGCCGAGACCCGCCAGAACCTGATGGAGCGTCACGTCTCGTCCCTTTCCGACCGGGCGGAGCGCCCGCTGAAAAGCGTGGATCGCATCGAGCTGTGGAATGCGTTCAACATGGTCCTGCGCCGGCTGGCCGAAAAACTGGTGGTCGGCGAAATCCACGACGAGCTGATCACCGTGGCCGACCAGATGGAATGGCTGCTCGCGCGCGGGCAGACCGAAAAATCCTTCGTCTTCTCCCAGCTTTTCCCGGAAGGCGTCACCCTCCGCCGACTGGTGGCGACGTTTCTTGCCGTGCTCGAGCTCACGCGCCTGCGGAAATTCCGGCTGCGACAAAATGAAGCCTTTACCGATATCGTTTGCGAAGCGGTGGCGGAAAACCCGCTTGAAACAGCGCCTGCCGTGGACACGGTGACCGCGTGAGCAAAAAGAAAAAGAAACCCGCTCCCCGGGCCGCCTTGCTAGGCGTCGGGCTCGACAACGAAGACGGTCACAAGCGAATCACCACGGGTGAGCAGTTCGCCATCCTGGGCGGCTCCGCGGAGACGCACGGCCGGATGACCGAGACGGTTGTCAAAACTTTTGAGGAGCTGAAATCCCGCCGCAAACACCTCCACATGGTGGAGCCGAAGGAGCTGGCGGAGATTCTCGACAAATCGACGCCGCGGTGAGTGCGGGCACGCGGCCGGAACGCGCCGGCGGTCGCGGACCGTGTAATTCCGGGGTCGGCGCTGTTGCTTATGTACCGTTTTCCATTCTCTTGTTTCTGAACCGATAAACACCATGTCCGAAAAGATCGTCAATCTGACCACCGCCAACTTCAAGAGCACCGTGACGGCCTCGACCACGCCCGTGCTGGTCGACTTCTGGGCTCCCTGGTGCGGCCCGTGCAAAGCCATCGCCCCCATCCTCGAAGAGCTGGCCACGGAATTGGACGGCAAGATCAAGATCGCGAAGGTCAACATCGACGACAATGACGCGGTGGCCGCCGAGTACGGCGTGCGCGCGATTCCGACCATGATCCTTTTCAAGGGCGGACAGGTCGCCGAGACGCTCGTGGGCATGATGCCCAAGGCAGCGTTGAAGGCGAAGCTTGCGGCGCACGTCGCGGCGTAGGATGACTCGGAGCGGAACGCGTGAGCGTTTCGCGCTTCCTGGCCCGACGAAAGGCTCACGCCTTCCGCTACCAGGCCAATCCGGCGGCAAAAAGCACCGCGTAGGCGGCGAGCAGTTTGCCGGTATCGCCCAACAGCGCGATCAGCTCGCGCGGCGACTGGCTGCGGCGCAGCCGTACGACGTGCCGCCACGCCACCGGCGTCACGAGCAGCGGAAGCAGGCTCCACGCCGAATAGCCGCGCAGGAAAAAGACCACCGGCATGATCAACGCGACCAACAGGGACGCGCCGAATTGAATCCGCGCCGCGCCGCGCCCCCAACGCACGACCAGCGTGCGCTTGCCCGCGGCGGCATCGGTCTCCACATCGCGATAATTGTTCACGACCAGGATATTCGCGGCGAGCAGCCCAATCGGCACGGATGCGAGTAGTGCCTCCAAGTTCCAGTGCCCAGCCTGGACGACATACGTCACGCCGACTGCCACGAGCCCGAAGAAAAGAAAGACGAAGACATCTCCCAGCCCGTGATAGCCGAGCGGCCACGGGCCACCGGTGTACGCAAGGCCGCACAGGATGCTGGCCACGCCCACGGCCAGCAGCCAGGGACCGCCCCACGCCAGCAGTCCCAATCCCAGCGCAAACGCGCCTGCAAACACCAGCCACATTGCCCGCTGCATCGTTCGAGGCAAAATCAGTCCGGCCGCGACGGCGCGCTGCGGGCCGACGCGTGCAGCGTTATCGGCCCCCTGAACGAAGTCGTAATAATCGTTCGCGAAATTCGTGCCGATCTGAATCAGCAACGCGAAGCCAAGGCAAAGCGCCGCCGCGCCCGGATCGAAATGTCCTTCGTGCGCCGCCAGCGCTGAGCCCACCAGCACGGGCGCAAAGGCCGCCGGCAAGGTGCGCGGCCGAGCCGCCGCGATCCAGATGCGCCAGGGCGCGCGCGAGGTATCAGCCTGACCCGGCACGGGAAGTTTTCCGCGATAGCATCACCAGCGGACGTCGGGAGAGCAGGCTGAGGAGCACGGGCAGGAAACACAGCCCACCCGCATAAATCGCCGAGAGATCGCGTCCCCCCGCGAACAATTGGCCAAACGCGATGAGCAGCACGGCATACATCGTCAAAAATCCCGTCGCGCTGCCGATCGCCGGGTTAAGCGCCCAGATCATCGCAAACGCGAACACCGCGCCGGTCAGGTGGCTCAACCCGAGTGACAGGCCGGCAAGGTAAAACACCGGCGGATAAAACGTCACGCGGCCCCGCTCAATCCGCAGCGTTTGAATCACGACCCCGACGAGGAGGACGCCCATGCGCAACGCCAGCGCCCACCGCGCGGCCGCATGGGTCCCACCTTCGGCGATCGCGAGGCAGGGTGCGATTCCCATGCCACCACCAAGCAAAAGGCTGCCCGCCCCGCCTCGCGCCAGGTCGACATAGTTTCGAAACCGGGTGAATTCGCGCTGAAAACTCACGCGCGGATCGCCTGCCTCCCGCGTCATCCAGGGTTCCGCGGCGCCCTCGCGCTGGGTGGCGCGCCGGCGGCGGCCAAACAGCGATTTGCCCAGCCGCATCCCACGCCGGGGGAACCAGAGCAGCAGCAGGGCCAGCAGAAAATAAGGAAAATCTACAATCATTGCGCGTGCTTCTCAGAACAGCGTCCGCCCCCGGTGTCAAAGGCTCGGAGGTCGTAAAGCGGCTTCAAGGCGGGGGCGGTAGGCTCGGGCTGCAGGGATATCGAGTTGCTGCTCGAGCTCGCGAATCCGACCGAGCACCACGTCGGCCGCCGCAGCCTCGTCCTCCGCTGGCAGGGTGGGATGCAGCCCCACCAGCCACTCCAGCGCCTCCGCCTGGCGTCCGTGCCGTCGCAGCAGCTCGGCGTGCAGGCGGGCGGCATAATAAGGCGCCTTGGGCTGCTCCCACGCGCGGCGATAACTCTCCGCGGCAGCGTGCGGATCCTGCAGCTTGTTCGCCTCGATGTTGGCGCGCTCGATCCACAACTCGGCGCTCGCGGGGTGATGATGCATGGCACTCGCCAGGTGGTCCAGCGCACTGCGGGCCTGCTCTTCGTTGATCCGCCGCTGCTGCACGGCCGGCAGGCGATCATAGCCTCCTCCTGCCATGATTCGCCACGCCGATAAATCATGCGCCAGCATGCGTGCCCCATTCAGCCAGAAATAAACCGGCCGCGGATCGATGGCCGTCGTCAGCCGCACCAAGGTGTCGGTGCCGGCCAGTTCCCGGCGCTCCCACAACGCATAAAGCCGGAGCCAGATTGCGTCCGCCACCAGCGCACGAAAGCCACCCAGGAGCGCCAGCGTCACCCCCTGCCCCGCGGCGGCGGCCGTCGCGCCGAGTTCCAAGGCTGGCTGCCGGGCGCGCATCGACTGCCACACGGGGTCCGCCACCCGCCGCAGGCCGGCGCCGGTGATCGCCAGGCCCGCCACGCACACCCCGATCGCGGCGAGCCTAGATTTCACGGTGACGAAAGCTGTACACCGCCAGCAGGCACGCGACCCCGCCGTAGCCGAGGCCGTAGACAATCACGCGCGCGAGCTGACCGCCCGTCGGCCCTTCCGCCGCGACCAGCGAGTCGGCGAGGGTGAACAACTGGAAGTTGGGGAACACCGAGGCCAGCGTTCCTCCCACCATCCGCGACACGCTCCACGCGCCCCGCGCATACGCCTCCTGCGCGAGATACTGCAGGTGCCCGATCACGAGAACGAAAAATCCGGTGACGACCGTGAAGAGCTGGGTCTGCGCAAAGCTGGCAACGAGCAGCGTCAACGCCGCCAGGACCGCGAGCTTCAGCCATTGGAGCAATCCCGCGAGGGCGAGGTTGCGGTAGCTCACGCTCCCGCCCGATGCGTAGGCATCGCGAAATTCCGCCATCAGCTGGCCTTCGCGCCACTTGATGACCGCCATCAGCAACCCCGTCAGCAGCAGGCAGAACACGGCCGTCAGAGCCGCGACCCCCAGGAATTTTCCCAGGATGAATTCGGCGCGCCAGACCGGCTTGGCCAGGAGGGTGAGCACCGTGCGGTTTTCCAGCTCGCTGAAAAAAAGCTGGGCCGTGGCCGCAATCGTCAGCACCGAGCCGAAGAGCGTCATCGCGCCAAATCCGCAGTCGGCGAGAAATTTCAGTTCCGGCGCGCCGAAATTGAAATCGCGCAACCAGCGGGCGCCCAGCACCAGTGCGAGTGCCAGCAGCAAAAGCAGGTTGAACAACTTCTGGCGCGATGCCTCCCGCAGGGTGTTGTGCGCGATGAGCGTCACGCGACGGAGGGAGAACGGCACGGCAGTCATCCCGGCCCCCGCTTCCCCACCCGCTCCAGATAAATCTGATCCAATCGCCCCCGCGGCAATTCGATCAACTCGCACTTCCTGCCCCGCGCCGCCAGCCACGCCTGCAACTCCGCGCGCTCCGCCGGGCTGAGCGATTCGAGGACGAGCGCCGCACGATTCGCGCGGCCGACCAACTCCGCCACGGCGCCCTCCAGGATCAACCGTCCGCGATCGATGATCGCCACCCGGTCGCAGATTTCCTCCATCTGCCCCAGCAGGTGCGATGTAATCAGCACCGTCCGGCCTTCCGCCTTGAGTTTCAGGATCATCCCGGCAATCGCCGCCGAGCCTGCCGGGTCCACCCCGGCGGTCGGTTCATCCAGCACCAGCAACTGCGGATCATGCACCAGCGCCTGCGCGAGCCCAACGCGCTGCAGCATGCCTTTCGAATACGTGCCGACGCGGCGATCGGCCGCCTCGCTGAGACCCACCCAGGCGAGTACCTCCGCCGCCCGCTGCCGGAGGCTCGCGCCGCCCATCCCGCAAAGCCGTGCATAAAAGCACACCAGCTCCCGGCCGGTCAGGTGCCGGTAGAAATTCGGCGACTCCGGGACATAACCCACCTCCCGGTGCGCTTCGACCCGCCGACTGCTCACCCCCAACACCTGGCACTCGCCGGCCGAGGGCTCGAGCAGCCCGAGAATCAGCTTGATCGTTGTGCTCTTGCCCGAGCCGTTGGGCCCGAGCAGGCCGTAAACTTGTCCGGCCTCCACCCGCAGGTCGAGGTGGTCCACCGCGCGCAACTTCACCCCGCGCAGCCCAATCGCAAAATCCTTCACCAGCCCGCGGACTTCCAGGGCGACGACAGTTGGCGGATTCGCGGCGGCGCCGGCCATCGAGTCAGCGAATGGAGAAACCATTGAACTGGGCCGGGCGCCTGGCCGCAGACCGATCTGCCTTCCGGATGTAGCCGTGCATTTTTTCGTGCACCGCCTCGACGAATGCCGCCACGTCCTCGGCCCGGCCCTCGGCCTCCAGCTGCACCCGGCCATCCGCCAGGTTGCTCACCACGCCGGCCACGTCGAACTCGCGCGCCACCTGGAGCACTGAATAGCGAAATCCCACGCCCTGCACGTGACCGCTGAAATAAACCGTTTCGTGGTGAACTTCTGACATGGAGGAAAGTTTCGAGTTTGGGGTTTTGGGTTTTGGGTGGGAAGATCGAATTGGGGCGGAAAGGGAAGGAAGCCATGAAACCAGGAGCAAGACGATGAAAGAGACCGTTTTTCCTCGGTTCCTGGCTTCCGGCTTTCACCCCTATTTTTATTTTGCGTTTCCTTTCCCCGCCCGCTCAGTTTCCGCCAACCGATGAGCAACTTTGACTCTGACGGCGGTCCGGGCAACGAGTGGGACGAGCGGGGCGAACTGGCCTGGAACGAATTCGACTGGGAACGTTACCTGCGCGAACAAGACGAGGCGGTGTTGCGCTACTTGCAGCTTTACGAGTCGTGCAAGGACAGCACCGATCGCATCGATCAGGTGGCCGAAAAAATGAATTGGGGCCAGGGCGACTGGACCGACGAAGAAGCCGGCACCGACGTAGCAGCGGAAGCCCCGGACGAGGAGACTCCTTTCGACGCGCCGGACGAAGTCTATACGCTGCACAAGAACCCGATTTTCATCGCCACCCGCGCGATCTACCTGGGCCTCGACCGTTCCTGGCAGACGCTCGCCTCCGACGGGCGGCGCGTACCCCAGCCGCTCGCGGTCGCCATGCTCGCCTCGCTCCATCGCGGCGAGGAACAGGCGGTCCAGGCGATCCACGCGCTCGATTTCGGCGACTACGCGATGGCGGTCAGCCTGTTCAAGCGTGCGTTGAGTGCCCTGAACGGCTCCCTCGCCTTGCTGAACGCCGATCCGATCGCACGGCTGCGCCACGTCCAAGCCTGGCGGGAAGCGGCGCTCCCGCAGTTTTTCGATCTCCGGGAGATCTGGCTTCGGGTCATCGCAGAATGCCGTGAAGAGCTGGACCGGCCGGTCGACGACGAAAGCTGAGCCAGCTGAACGGTTGCCGGGGAATCAGGTCCGGAACTTGGTCAGGAGGGTGCGGCTCACGCTGGAAGTAATTCCGCCCTCGACCGTGGAAGCGCCGGGGCGCTCGGAACCGGGCGCATCTGCCGGTCGGCGGTGGAATCCGGCTCCCGAGGAGCGGCGGTTTCCCAACCGCCGAAAATAAGAGCGATCACCCTTCGACACCTTTTCGAAATCCATATGGGCGCTTGGGAAAGCGCCCCTCCGTACCAGGACGAGGACCCTTGGGGCGCCTTGGAAACCCACCGCAACTGCCAGATGCGCCCCTCGGAGCCGCCAGCACCGGATCGCCATCACGTCCGGCACTATCCTGTGTCAGAATTATCCGCAGCTCCCGTGTCAGGGAATACCCTGCCGCCGGAGCCCATCCGGGTTTAGGAGGTCCTCAAGACATGCCATTTCGATTCACTGCTTTCGTCGCGGGACTGCTGGCCGCCGGCTGCGCCAGTTCACCGTCGAGTTCGCCCGCTCCCGTCGGGAAAAAAGTCACGACCGCCTATGCCATGCGATCGGACATCACCTACACGCCGCGCGGTTGGCCCAGCGCTTTGCAGGCGGACGTATACCAGCCGGACGGCGTTGGCCCGTGGCCGGGAGTGCTGCTCATCTACGGAGGCAGCTGGGATTCCTCGGATCATCGCTGGCAGATGAAACTGCTCGCCCGCAAGCTGGCCCGGCGTGGATTTATGGTGATGAACGCCGCCTACCGCGGCACCCCCGAGTTCCGCTATCCGGCCCCGGTCGAGGATCTGCAGGAAGCGCTGCGGTGGCTGCGCGCGCATGCGAGCGAGTATCGCCTGAATCCCGATCGCATCGCGACGTACGGTTTCTCCGCCGGCGGACATCTCGCGGCCCTCCTCGGCATGGTGGGCGGACCGCCCGAAGTCCGGGTGCAGGCTGTCGTCGCGGCCAGCGCGCCCACGGACCTGACCCTTTATCCAGGGGGAGAAATATTGCCGCGTTTCCTCGGCGCGACGTTTGCCGACAAACCGGAACGGTTTCAGGAAGCGTCGCCCGTGACCTACGTGACCGCGGATGACCCGCCGGTGTTTCTCTATCACGGCACGGCCGACAAGACTGTTTCGCCGGATCACTCGAAGGCCTTCAAAGTCGCGCTGGACCGCGCGGGCGTGCGCAACGAACTGCGCTGGGTGGAGGGCCGCGGCCACGCCACTGTTCTCTTGTTCGGGGGCGCAGCCGAAGACGCGGCGATCGACTTTCTCGACGCGAACCTTCGTTAAGGCAGATTTTTCAATCGTTCGTCACAGAGGGCGCGGAGGGAAATCAGGCCGCAACTCAGCCAAACGCTTTTTTAAGCTGACTGGCCGCAAACGAAACAGCGTCCCTCGCCTTGCCTACGGCCGCGGCCATGCCGAAGAACTCGTGCGTGACGCCGTCGTAATTACGGTAATGCACCGGCACCCCCGCGCTCTTGAACTTCGCTGCCAATGCCTCCCCTTCCGAGCGCAGCGGATCGATTTCGGCGGTAATGATAGTGACCGCGGGCAGGCCCTTGAAATTCGCGGCCTTCAGCAGCCCAAGTCGCGGATCCTTGATGTCCGCGGGTTTGCCGGCGTGTTTGAAAAACCAGGCCATCATCGCCTGATTGAGCGGCCTGGCGTCGGCGTTATCCCGATAAGAACGCGTGTCCAGGTTGGAATCGGCGACGGGATAAACCAGCAACTGATGCACGGGCCGCGCAACTCCGACATCGCGAGCCATGAGGCAAACTGCGGCCGCCAGATTGCCGCCGGCACTTTCGCCCGCGACTGCGATGCGCCGGGGATCGCCGCCCATCTCACCGGCATGGTCGAGCGCCCAGCGGTACGCGGCGAACGCGTCCTCATGCGCCGCGGGAAACGGATCCTCCGGTCCCTGGCGGTAGTGCGACGACACGACGAGGGCGACAGCCGCGTTGGCCAGGGACCGCGGCGTCGCATCGTACACGTCGAGATCGGCAATTACGAAGCCGCCGCCATGATAGTAAACGATGACGGGAAACGGCCCGGGACCAGCGGGGGTGTAGAGGCGAATCTTGATTTTGCCGCCGGGTCCCTCGATCTGACGGTCCTCGACGCGGCCGACATTCTCCGGCTGGGCGCTTTCGCCCTTGCCGAGCAGGTACGCCCGCACTGCATCGGCGGGACTGGGTTGTTTGCGGGCTTCCTCCGGCGAAAGGGTTTCAATGGGATTCGGTACGAGCGCCTTGTGCTGATCGAGGACGCCTTGCATATCGCGATCGGCCCTGGCTCGGCCGCGACTGACTACCGTCGCGCCCACCCACAGGAGCGTGAATCCGGAGCTGATTTCAAACGGGGAGATCATAACGGACAGAAACTGCCGAAATTACCTGCGGGATGCGGTGAGGTCCTGGCAGGTCGGACCCGACCCGCAGGGTCACTTGAAGATCGAAAGCGAACTCGCCACGCCGCACGGGCGTGACGAGTCGCTGGTCAACAACAATGCCCATGGCGGGCAGACCCCCTGGCACTAATCCAGGAAATACACCTCGAGCAAAACGTCACCGGTTTCCGTGGCCGAGCCGCCGCGGACCTGGGCGGTGTACGGACCGGGATCCAGTGACGCAACAATCGCGGCATCGCGGCTGCCCGCCGTGAGCGGAAAAGCGCCGACCCGGGTGAATTGCTGCGGCAGCGTGGCGTCAACGTTGGTGCCCGAACCAAAGTCGTCGTTGGCGCCAATCTGGGTGGTGCCGCGGAAGAGGGTGACAGAAGGATTAGTCAGCGCATTGGGGACGCCGAACTGCGTGAGACCCGGGCCGACCGCCCGCACCACACTTCCTGCAGCTGCGGGTATGAGTGATGACATTTTCAGGTGG
>JBKJRG010000538.1:0-3213 GCA_046594805.1 Opitutaceae bacterium
CACGCGCACTTCGGAGCTGCCATTGCCGCCCAGCACGGGGCGGTTTTGGATCAGCGCCACCTTGAGTCCCATGCGCGCAGCGGAAATTGCGCTGATCCAAAACCGCCCCGTGCTGGGCGGCAATGGCAGCTCCGAAGTGCGCGTGTGGGCGATGGGGCTCCTGCGCCGCGGGAAGTATCCGCACATCGGCGAGATGGTCGAGGAGTTCGCCGACAAGGCCAAGAACTCGCCCGGCCTCGCGGAGGAATTCGGCGACGCGCACAAGGAGGCGCTCGTCCGTGCCGAGAAAAACATCCGGCTCTTCCTCAACGAGCACGTCTACGCCGCCACGACGAAGAACAACAAAATTGTCTCGGTCACTTCCCTGAACACAGTGACCAGCCGCGAGACCACGTTCCGCGGGCAGTTCTTCGCCGACTGCACGGGTCACGGCACCCTCGCGCACCTCGCGGCGGCGAAATACGAGATCGAGCTCAAGGATTTGCTCGGCATGAGCAACATGTGGATCTGGAGCAATGCCGAGGCGGAGCGCGCGTTCCCGACCACGCCGTGGGCCCTCGACCTGACGATGGACGACTTTCCCTACCCGAAAATGGGCAAGGCCGACATGACCGACAAGGGGAAGGGCGAGTGGTTCTGGGAAGGCGGCTTCAACAAGCACCCGATCAACGATCTCGAGGCCATTCGCGACTGGAACCTGCGCGCGGTGTTTGGTGCGTTCAATGCGATGAAGAATCGCGACGGCAAGGCCGAGCACCCGAAGGCCAAGCTCGACTGGGTGGCGTACATCGGCGGGACGCGGGAGTCGCGCCGGATCGTTGGCGACGTGATGCTCACGCACGAGGACATCATCACGAAACGCGAATTTCCCGACGGCTGCGTGCCGAGCACGTGGAGCATCGACCTGCATTTCGCCAAGGCGGAGTATGCGAAGAAATTTCCCGACAATCCCTTCATCGCGGTCGCCGAGCATGATCGCCGAATCGATCGCGAGTTTGGCTACCCGATTCCCTATCGCTGCCTCTATTCGGTGAACATCGAGAACATGTTCATGGCCGGCCGGGACATCAGCGTGACGGATCAGGCGCTCGGCACGGTGCGGGTGATGAAGACCATAGGCATGATGGGCGAGGTGGTCGGCAAGGCGGCCGCCGTGGCGGTGCAGAACCAGTGCACGCCACGTGAGGTGTACTCGAAGCATTGGAACAAGCTCGATGCGCTGCTCAAGTTGCCCGGCCGTGCCCGGCGCGATTCGATCGAGGCCACTTTTCAGCTCGTGGGCAACGCGCCCGCGCCGGTCGACGACAACGCAGGCCGGCCGAGCGTCAGCCTGACTTCGCTCAAGGGCGTGGTAGTCGACAATCAGGCGGCGAAACTTACCGGCAAGTGGGCCAGCGGGGCCTCGCTCGATCACGTGGGGCCCGATTACGCCTACGCCCGGGGCGCCGGCACCAAGGCCGTCTTCGAATTTTCTGTCCCGGCGGACGGCCGCTACGATGTGCGGTACGCGACCGCGCCGCACGAGAATCGCGCGAGCAATGTCGCCATCGTCGTCCGCAGCGCGGAAGGTGAAAAGAAGGTCTCGTTGAACCAGAAAAAACCCGCGACGATCGATGGCCGCTGGGTTTCCCTCGGCGTGTTTCGCTTCACCGCCAGCCAGGGCGGGGCCGTCGAGGTCAACGCCGAGGGCGCGGATGGCAATGTACACATCGATGCGGTGCAGGTGCTGCCAGCGCCGTGAGAGGGCCGGCGGCAGTCGATTACGAACTGTTTTGTAGGGGCGTCGCTTGCCGACGCCCGTGGGCGCCGACAAGCGGCGCCCCTACATCGATCCAGCGTCTTGGTGACAAGCCGCTCCACCTCGATCCGCAATGAAACGGGCGGCGCTCCAGCTCTACCGGCTCGCGATCGTGGGCTTGGTCGCGTGGCTGATTCGCGACCTCGCGATTCGCCAGCGCACGCAGGGCGACTCGCCCATCGTGGTGGCCGAAGTGACGCGATTTATCCCGGAAGCCGCTTCGCTGCGGCCCGATGATTCGGCGCGCGATGGGTTGTTCGTGCTCGACCGCGCTGGCCGCGAACTCGGTTACGTCGTCCGCACCCAGCCGCAGTGTCGGGACATCATGGGGTACTGTGGTGTGACCGATGCCATCGTCGTCCTCGATCGCGAGTGGAAGATTCTCGGCGTGGGGATTCATGTGTCGGAGGACACGGACAGTTACGTCAAGGATGTCGCCACGGATCGCCGGTTCCTGAAGAAGTGGAATGCCATGACGTGGGACGCGGCGGCTGGGCTGGATCTGAAAAAGGCCGGGATCGAGGGCGTGTCAGGCTCGACGATGACCAGCATGGCCATTGCGCGGAGCGTGAAGGCCCGGCTGCAGATGAACGCCGACGAAATCGCGGCGCGGCCGCCGCTGCGATTCTCGGGGCGCGACTGGGGCATGCTGGTGGTGCTGGCGACGGCATTGCTGATGGCATTCGGCCCGACGGCCTGGCGGCATCGATGGAAACGTCCGTATCAAGTGGCGTTGATCGTTTACGTGGGATTTGTGGCGGGCGACCTGATCGCCCTGAAACTTCTGGTGGGCTGGACGCGCTCGGGGATCCCGTGGACCACGGCGCCGGGGCTGGTGCTACTCGTCGCCGCGGCGTTTCTTTTGCCGTGGACGACGCGGCAGCCAGTGTACTGTCACCACATTTGCCCGCACGGCGCGGCGCAGGAGTTGATCAGCCATTTCCGTCCGGCACGCTGGCAATGGACGCTCCCGGCCGGGGTGGTGCGCGGCCTCGAGTATCTCCCGGCCGGCCTGCTTTTGCTCACGCTGATTGTCGCGTTGCTCGCGCTGCCGCTGGACCTGGCCGGGATCGAACCCTTTGCCGCCTATGTCGTGCGCTCGGCGGGCTGGGCGACGCTCGCCGTGGCGGTCGTTGGGTTGGTCGCGTCGGTCTTCGTGCCGCAGGCGTACTGTCGCTTTGGATGCCCGACCGGTGCGCTGCTGAATTTCGTGCGCGCCCGCGGCTCGATCGATCGTTTCGGCCGGCGCGATGCGGCGGCGCTGGTGTTCGTGGCGCTCGCCGTGGTGCTCAACTGGAAGTATCTTTCGCTGATTCTCTGGGTGAAAGGCGTGGCGTGAACTTATTTGTTGTAGGGGCGTCGCTTGACGACGCCCGGCCATACGGAGGCGGCAGGGTGTTCGCGGGCGTCGCTTG
>JBKJRG010000610.1:0-4814 GCA_046594805.1 Opitutaceae bacterium
GTGCGCCGGCTCCGTCGGACATCGGCCTCGTCCATGATGTCATCGTGGACCAGCGTGGCGAGGTGAACCAGTTCGACCACCGCCGCCACGCGGACCAGCTCGGGCCGCACCTCCCCACCCTGCCAGCCACTCAAGAATACGAGCGTCGGGCGGATCCGCTTGCCCGACGTGTCGATGCAGTAATCCGCCATGGTGCGAATCTCCGGTTCGAACGACGCGAGCTGATCGTGCAGGAACCGATCGAGCGCGGCAAGGTGCGGACCGAGCAGTGAAAAAACCCCTGAGAAATCCTGGAGCTTCGATGCGCTCGACCCTGGCGCCGAAAAAACCCGTGCGATTCGCTCCGGACGTGCAGACTCGATACGGACACCACTCATGGTTGGCTGGACCCTAGGCGGGAAATCGGAAATGACGAACCAATACTCGCAGCATTAGATTATGAACCACCCACTCCTGCTTCTTCTTTTGCTTGGAGGCGGACTTTTTTTGGGCCGAACCTGGCACGCCGATCAGGTCGCCGCGCGTAACGGGCTCCCCCATCCCAACGCATTGCCCGGGGCCACCGACGCGCCGCACCGCGCCACATTCATCGCGATCGTCGGAGCCCTCGGGTTGCTGGTCGTTGAAACGGTGGGCGAACACTTCTTGGGAATCGCCAATGAGCAGTCCCGGATGACCTGGCTGTTCGCCCTCTACTCCGTCGCCGCTGCACCGATCATCGAGGAAACGATCTTTCGCGGCTACCTGGTGGTCGCGCATCGAGGCCGGGTTGCCCTTTGGAGCGGCGCCGGGGCGGCTTCGCTGGTCTTCGCGGCGATGCACCCGTTCCTGTGGCACTGGGATGACAACGGCTTCGAGTTATGTTTGGACGTCAAGGGCTGGTTCAGCACGGGGGTCCTCTTCAGCGTTTCCCTTTGGCTCTATGTGGCGCGGTTGGCACCCTGGAACCCCTCTCGCTCGCTCCTGCCCTGCTTCGCGGCCCATGCGGCAAAGAACATTGGCGTGGTCACGATCAAGGCTGCCGGCGGGTTCATGGGCCCGTGGTGGTAGCCGAAAAAAGAAAGGCCGCGCTTTCCGCGCGGCCTGGGGAAGAAGGACCGGAACGATCTCCTTTAGAGATCCGCGTCGTAGATTTCGATCAACGCCGTGCCCGCGGTCCCGCCCACGCTGGTCACTTGGACCGTGTAGGCGCCCGGATTGACCTGCAGCACGATCGCCGCGTCTTTGCTGCCGGGCAGCAGGGGGAATGCACCGACCATGGGCGTGGTTGCCGTGACTTGAGTCACGACCGCTCCCTGCGTCCAATTGTCATTTGTGGCAATCGTGTTGGTGCCGGCGAGAATATCGATTTTAGGATCAGCGAGCGGGTTCGTAACGCCGAAGCCGGCCAGAGTCGGACCGACCGCGCGAATCAGCAGCCTCTTTCTCTGGTCGCCCGAGACCACGAAGCCGGCAGTGAGTACATCCGTTCCGCCGACATAACTCCGGGTGGAGATATTGGTAATCCGCGCACTGCCGCCAGCCGCATTGTCGGCATCGTAGACTTCAATCAATGTCGTGCCAGGCGATGTCGTCCCGCCGCCTATCACCACACTGTAGAGGCCGGGACCGACTGAAAGCTGCAATGCGGCGTCCCGACTGCCCGGGTTAAGCGCAAATGCGCCGACTTGGGCCGCAACATTGGTCAGCGCAGTTGAGTTCCCCCAGTCATTGTTCGAGGCGAGCGTTGTACCGCCAGAGGAGAGGACGGCGAGTTGAGGATCGGCGAGAAGATTGGTCACCCCGAAGTTGGCCAGCGTTGGGCCGATGGCGCGTACCAGCAGTGGTTTCGTTCCGGTACCTCGGACGACAAACCCCGCCACAAGAGTACGATCACCGGTGCCGGCGAATCCGCGCGTGGAGATGTTCACCAGCCGGCTCGCCTGTTGCTGCAATAGAAAGGTCCCGGTCACTGCGCCGCTCACAGCCCCGCTGACGAGCCCGGCTGTCGGCGTAACCGTTCCGCTTAGACGGCCTCCCGTTGGGGTAGCGAAGGAATATGAACCGCTCGAGGTCAGAAAATCGCTGCCGACTTCGCGGCTTGTGCCCGCCACCGCGTAGACCGTAATTGATCCATCGCCGCCGACGATCGCCACGAGGGAGCTGTTCGAGTTGCCCGCCAAAGTCCCGTTCAAAACCATCGGGCTGAATGTCGGTGAGCCGAGCGTAATGGGACCGATGAAAGTCTTGCCCTCAAAAACACCCGAGACGCCCGTTGCGCTGATCTGGCCCCGGAGCAGAATGGCATCAGTCGCGGAACGCACGGTAAACAGGCCGTCAGCACCCACCAGAATATCGGACCAGAAATAATTCCGCCCGATGGACGAAGTCGAAAAGGCAATAAACGTCCCGCGTCCGTTGCGGTTGACCCCGAACGCGAAACGCCCGACTTCGGTCGCTGAGGCGTAGTCGCCGCGATAAACCGTATTCGACGCGCTCGAGCCACTACTGTCGGTCGCCGGCGCATCGACCGTCACCGCGATAACCGACGAAATAACCGTGGCACCGGCGTTATCCGTGACCTTGGCCATAATGTCATAGGGTCCGGCACTCGTCGGCGTCCACGTCATCTGGAATGGGCTCTTCGTCACTGGTGCGCCGAGGCTGATGCCATTCACAAAAAACTCGACGCTCTCGACGCTGCCATCCACGTCACTGGCCGTGGCGCTGATCGTCACGGCCGTGTTGGGCGCAAAGGAACTGCCCACTGCCGGATTCGTCACGGCAACCTGCGGCAATTGATTGGCCACGACGGTCACGGGCACGTCGGCCGATGTGATAGACAAACCATTGTTATCCGTGACGCGCGCCGCCAGGCGGTGAGTGCCGAGCGCAACGTTGCTCTGCCATGTGAACACAAACGGCAAGGTCAGGGGCGGCGGCGGATCCTTTCCGTCCGGGTTCTTCGGCAACGCATCGTTGACATTTCCGTCCACGAGAAACTCGATCTTTTGGAGCGAACTAATGCCGCCATCGGAACCTGCGGCCGCCACACTGACCGCCACCTTGGTGCCCTGCACGACGACGAGGCCGGCTGCGGCAGGATTCGTCAGCTGCACCGTCGGAAGCCCCCCCGTCACATTGACCGTCGTCGGGGGAGTAGACGTCACATTGCCCTTGTCGTCGAAAGCGAGGGCGACGAGCAAATAGCGACCCGGCACCGGCGGGGTCCAACTGGCAGTAAAAGGGAACGTCTGGTCGGTGCTGAGAAGCACTCCGTTCAAATAGAACTCCACCCTGGTGATGAAACCGTCGGCGTCGTTGGCGTCGGCGATGATATTAACCAAGTTTCCGGCCGCGACACTGCCATTGTCGACCGGATTCGCGATTCGAGCCGTCGGCGGCGACCCAATGGGAGCAACGACCCGCACCGGGACCGCCGCAGCGGTGGTCGTCGAGCCGTAATTATCGGTCGCCGTGGCGGTGAGGTTATAGACCCCGAGAGCGGGTGGCGTATAGGAAACCGAATACGGAGAGGTCGAGTCTATGCCGATGCTCGCGCCGTTTACGAAAAACTCAATTTGCTTTACCAGCCCCCCCTGCTGCGTGGGCGTGGTCAGCGTGCCGTCGGCAAAGAGGCCGTCTGCACTGATGACAATAGAGGACCCAAGCGGCACCAGGGTGTTCGGGACCGGACTAAAAATTTTTGCCCCCGTCACAAACACTCGAACGGGTTGGGCGACGGCCTGGTTCCCGAACGCATCCGCCGTGGAGGCCGTGATAAAATAGGCGCCAGGTTGCGGTGGATTCCATGACACCGTCGGGTTTGGGCCCGGCGCCGTTCCGAGATTTTGCCCGTTGACGGCAAATTGCGTCGTAAACCCGCTTGTGCCCGTGACCCGGGCGGTGATCGTCAGAATGCCCGGGGGCTGCGTGATCACCACGGCGGGTGCAGTCGTGAAGCCAGAGCTACTGGTAACTGTGATGCCGGTGATTGAACCATTGGCAATCGTCGCTGTCGCGGTCGCCGTGCCGCCGCCGCCCACGAACGAAATCGTCGGGGCGGTGATAAAGCCGCTACCCGGCGAGGTCAGTACGACAGTGATCGCACCCGGTGTAATGGTGGCCGTGGCGGCAGCCCCTGGACCCCCGCCCCCCGTGAAGGAGACGTTTGGTGCCGCCGAGATGTTGTAGCCGCTGCCGGGGGAGGTAATCGTGAACCCCGTCACTACACCGCCCGAGACAAACGCCGTCGCAGTTGCGGCCGTGCCACCCGCAGGTGGCGGATCGATGGTGACGGTGGGGGCACTGGTGTATCCAGTGCCGCCTGCAGCGACTGTGATGGACCCTACTCGACCCGGCGGCGCGACGAGGGTCGCCGTGGCAGAGGCCGGTGAAGCCCCGGGATTGAAAATCGTCGCCGATTCGTTGATCGGCGAAGTGATCTCCACCCGGATCGCCTGCGCGGATGCGATGGTAGCGGCCAGCACGAATGCCGCACTAGTAAGCTTGCGAAGCCACGATTTCATGTGAGGACCTCGATTAGAATGTTTGGCGTCTAGGCACGGCGTACTCATTTAGCCGCCTCCGAGGCACCGATGCGCCGCGGCGGGGGCGGCACGATGGCGGCCGACGAAAGGTACGGATCCGAGCCGTCACGGTAACCGGGCAAATCCTCGCGCTTGATCTGGAGCTGGCGCACCCGGCTCGAGTCGAAGATCTGCTCCACCGGACCGCCCTCGGCGCTGATGGTTTTCGCGGTGACGAAAATGATCAGGTTGGTGAGCTGGGACTCCTTGCTGTCGGAACGGAAGAGTCGTCCGATAATGGGAAGG
>JBKJRG010000620.1:0-2513 GCA_046594805.1 Opitutaceae bacterium
CTTCGCAGGCGACGACCCAGCTCATGGCGATCCGCGACGAGCTGATCAGCAAGGTCAAGGCCGCCGGCCGCGCGCCCGTCAAGAACCTGGAAGCCAACGGCAGCGCGACCCCGGTCCCGGTGCCGACCACCTTCACCGGCGCGCTCAGACTGGACGCCGTGGTGATCGGCATCTCGACCGGAGGTCCCCAGGCCTTGCGACACTTTGTACCCGAGTTCCCGGCCGACTTCCGAGTGCCTATCGCGATGGTCCTCCATATGCCCATCGGTTACACCGCGCTCTTCGCCGAAAAACTGAACGAAATCACACAACTCGAAGTGCTCGAGGCGCGGGAAGGCATGGCGATGCAACCGGGCCGCGCGTTGCTCGCCCCGGCTGGAAAGCACATGACCTTCCGCCGGGATCCCCGGGGCAACGTGGTGGCCCAGCTCAGCCTCCGCCCCACCGACCGCAACCATCGGCCCTCGGTTGACGTCCTTTTCCAGTCGGCCGCAGAGATCTACGGCTCCCGCGTGCTCGGGGTCGTCATGACCGGCATGGGAGACGACGGCTGCCAGGGCGCCGGCTGGATCAAGGCCCAAGGCGGAAAAATTTTGACCGAAGCTGAAAGTTCCTGCGTGATCTACGGCATGCCCCGCACCGTAGTAGAGGCCGGGCTGAGCGACCGCGCGGTCACTTTGAAATCGATGGCCCAAGCCATCACCGAACAATTATGAATGCCAAAGTCCTGATCGTTGACGATTCCAGCCTCGCGCGCCGCACCCTCCGCAAAATGTTCGAAGAGCTGGGCCATACGGTCGAGGAAGCCTCCGACGGCGCCCAGGCGCTGGAACGCTACTACATTCACCGCCATGATCTTGTCATGCTCGATATGGTCATGGACGGCATGTACGGCCTCGAAGTCCTGGCCAAATTGCGCGAACTCAACCCCGAGGTCCCGGTCATTGTCGCCACGGCGGACATCCAGTCCTCCACTCGCGAACAGGTCATGGCCGCCGGTGCCTCGGCGATGGTGAACAAGCCCATCAGCAAAAAAGAATTGCTTGAGGCGGTGTCCCGAATTCTCAAGGAAAAGGAAGGCGTGAAATGAAACTCTCCGATCAGCAGAAGGACGGCCTGACCGAGCTGATCAATATCGGCTATGGCCGCGCGGCGGGCGCGCTTTCTGAGCTCACCGGTTATCGCGTGACGCTGGAAGTCCCCAAGATTTCGATGCACCCGATTGAAGAGGTGGGCGCCCTCCTCAGCCGCGAAATCGAGGGCGAGGTGGCCACCGTCAACCAGGTTTTCTCCGGACCGATTGCCGGCAATGCCCTGCTCTTGCTCAACCAGGAGTCCGCCCTCGTGCTCAGCGAGCTGTTGACGGACGAGCGTTCGGCGAACCGAAGCTTCGATTCGGGCGCGAAGGAAATCATCACCGAGGTCGGCAACATCCTGCTCAACGCCTGTCTCGGCGTCTTCGGCAATCTGCTGCAGGTGCAGGTCACCTTCGCCGTACCGCGGCTCCAGGTCGAAAGCATCAATATGGTGCTGCGTTCGCTCACCGTGGCGGACGAGGAGCTGCGCTTTGCGTTGGTGATCCATACCCGTTTTCATCTCCGCGCGAGCAATGTCAGCGGCTTTCTCATCATGATCCTGGGCATTACCTCGCTGGATCGAATGCTGACGGAGCTGAACGGCTGGGAAAAGCGCCAGATGAACGAATAGGAGGGGCCGGCCGCGCCATCAGTTCTCCTACCATGCGCGACGATCTCATCCAGCCGCCCGGCGCCCAGAACGGCGCCATGATTGCCTGGACTCACGACCTGGCGCCGTTCGGCGTCATGACGACCGACGCGGAGTTGCGCATCCAGTTCTGGAACCAGTGGCTCGAGGTGCACACCGGGCTGGGCGCGACGACCGTGCTCGGCCGCGAGCTCTTCGAGGTTTTCCCCGAACTCCCGCTCCGCGGGCTCGACCTACAATACCGTCGCGCCCTGGCCGGAGAGGTCAGCGTGCTTTCGACCGCGCTGCATGGCTACCTGCTCCCGATGCCCTCAACGGTGCGGGACGCGGGCTACCAGCACATGCTGCAAACCGCCCGCATCGCTCCGCTCAGCAGCGGACAGCGGGTGGTCGGCACCATTTCGGTCATCGAGGATGTCACCGAGCGGGAATTCCAGGCTGTTACCCTCCGCGGCCAGCACGAGCGCGACCGGCTGCTTTCCTGGGCGCTGGCGCGTCTGCTGCAGTCGGCCGATCCGTTGAAGGAGACGGCCGAGATTTTCGCGCGGGTGGCACTGTCGCTCAACTTCGACGCTTACCTGAATCATTTGCTCGAGCCGGACGGTGCCGCGCTCGGGCTGCACGCCGCCGGTGGGTTGCAGCCGGCGCAACGGGAACGGGTCGCCACCCTGCCGCTGGGCGCCGCCCTTTCCGGCCGCTGCGCCGAGGAACGCGCGCCCGTGCTGGTGAACCACCTCCAGCGCAGCACGGATCCCCAGTCGGAAATTTTTCGCAGTTTCGGGATGCAG
>JBKJRG010000656.1:0-3344 GCA_046594805.1 Opitutaceae bacterium
GCTTCCCATCCCGAAGTCGGCCCGTGAAAAGGTGCTGTTGGCCGCGACGATGAAAACCGTGACGTCCGTCTCCAATGGTTGGCTGGCGGTCCGCCTGAATATGGGCCAGCCGGCCAGCGTCAGCCAGTTCGTCCGGCGTTTCCGGCTTGCCGGAGAGGACAAGAAGCCGCGGTTCAGGTCAGTGTTGTCAAGAGTCAAGTCATGACCCTTTTTGCTTTAGTCTACCGGGGCGTTGCGCTCGAGCTGACCCGTTACGAGTTCCGTTTGCTCAAGGTGCTGGCCGCCCCGCCCGGCCAGGTTTTTTCGCGCGAGCAGTTGATGGCGGCGGCATGGGAAGATCCGGGAGCGAGTCTCGATCGGACCGTCGACGCCCACATCAAGACCCTGCGCGCCAAGCTGCGGACCGTCGCGGCGGACACCGATCCGATTCAGACCCACCGGGGACTGGGCTACGCCTTGCGCCTGCGGAAATCCGCGCCCGCCCGCGCTAGAGAAGCAGGGGCTGCAAATTGTCGTTGTTCGAGGTTCGGTGACGGAACACTTCAAAGACCTGAAGGGTGTAAGACCGAGGGGGTGGGCAGAAGGCAAGACCTGGGACTCGGTGCCGGGTCTAACGATATAGTAGAGGGCAAAGGGGTCAAAACCAGCCACTGCGGGTCGATTCAAAACCAGCCACCCTGCGGGGTGGGTTTTCAAGGAGCGGGCAGGCCGGGGGTCAGGCCGAAACCTGCAACGTATGGCGGTGAACCTGCATGAGCAGGCTTCCAGGACGGTCGATTCGGAGGGTCTCGGCAATCCAGCGATACGGTGCCGCGACCCGTTGCCGGAGCTGAGCGGCGACGCCGATTCTCCACGCCACCGGCGTTTCGGCCTGAAAAATCTTCGTTGCCGAATCAAAGACTCGGAGGTGCCCGCGCCCTTTGTTTCCTTCGTTGCTTTCTGTAAAATGGATTGAGGTTGGAGTTTGGTTGCGGCTTCGCCGCGCTGGGTTCTCTGTGACCCAACGGGTTTTTGTTCGTTGGAGTGCGAAAGAGACGGGTTAGGGCCAGGCGATCCGGCGAATGGCATTGCGATGGCCCGCGTCCTGGAGACCGTCACTGCGATGAGCCTGGTCGAGGTGAAAATCGAAATACCAGCGGCGTCGGCGGTGTCGCTCGCCGATGCACTGCTTGAAGCGGGCCTCGAACAGTGGAGCATTCTGGAAGACGCCATTGCCCAAAAGGCGTGGCTCATCGGCATCCTGGGCGATGAGGCGAGGGCTCGCGCGGCCTGGTCCCGCGTCGAGCTTTTGCTTGGGCCCGCGGGCGCGGGCACACGGTCGGTCCCCGATTTCCGGACTTTGGCCGATGCGGACTGGCGCGACAGCTACAAGGCGCATTTCCGCGCCTGGCAGTTCGAACGGCTGCATTGGGTGCCGGTGTGGGAACGCGGAAGTTTTTCGCTCCCCCCGGGCGACGCCGTGCTCTGGCTCGACCCCGGCCTCGCGTTCGGCACGGGCAACCATGAAACGACGCGACTCTGTGTCGAACGGCTCGTCTCCATTGCCACGGCGCGCGGCGGGAGCGGCCGGGTCATCGACGCGGGCTGCGGCTCGGGCATCCTGGCGTTGTCGGCCGTGCTGCTCGGGTTTCGCGACGTGGTCGGTTTCGACAACGATCCCGAGGCGGTTCGAATCAGCGAAGAAAACGCGGCGGTGAACGACCTGACCGGGCGCGTGACGTTTTTCGTGGGTGATCTCGAGAGCGGGCTGGCGGGTCGCGAGGCGGATGTCGTCCTCGCCAACATCCAGGCCGATATCCTCAGGCGCCATGCCCGCGAACTGCTCGGTGCGATCGCGCCGGGCGGGACGCTGGTGATGAGCGGAATTCTTGCGCAGGAAAATGCAGCCGTTCGCGAGGTGTTTGAGCCGTTGACCAATACCTGGACGGTCAATGCGCGCACCATGGGTGAGTGGAGCGACATCGTGCTGACGCGGCCTGGCTGAGGCCGGATCCGCCGTCGGCGAAGTCTTAGTCCGTAACCCTTCAGAAGAGATCTGCCCACGGAACACACCGAACACACAGAATGAATAGATTGCACCTATTTGGCGGTGATGAACCTCATTCACCAGCCGGTTCGCTCTTCCAGTCCGACGCACACATCTACATGCCGTTTCTCTTCCGTGTGTTCAGTGTGTTCCGTGGGCAAATTCAGATGTCTTGATTGAATCGTTCCGGCTAAGGAAACATCCGGCGCCCGAGGCTCTGTTCCTCGGCGAGCCTCGCCAGGAATTCCGCGCGGGAAATCTCCCGCGCGCCCAGCAGCGCGAAATGCGGCGTCAATTGCTGGATATCGAGCCAGGTCGAACCGCGGCTCCGCAGGTGTTCGATCAACCGGAGCACGCATAGTTTGGAAACATCGGTTATCTGGTGAAACATGCTCTCTCCCGTAAACACGCTGCCTGCCGTGATGCCGTACAGCCCGCCCACCAGCGTCTGGCCGTCCCAAGCCTCCACGGAGTGGGCGTGGCCGCGGCGGTGCACTTCCACGTACGCCGCAATCATCGGCGGAGTGATCCATGTGCCGCGCTGGCCGGGTCGCGGTGCCGCGGCGCAGGCGCGAATCACCGCCTCGAACGCCGTGTCGATCGTGAAGCGCAAGCTCGCGAGGGCACGCTGGGAACGACGCAGATTATGCGGGATGTGCAGCGACGTAAATTCCAGGATCGCCCGGCGGGGCGGACAGACCCACGGAATTGGGCTGAAGGGCGCTGAGTCCGGCCAGGGGAAAATGCCGTGCCGATAAGCGGCGATCAGGCGCTCGGGCGTCAGATTGTAGTCCAGCGCTACCAGCCCAATCTCATCGGCGGGGTCGGGCGAAGGCCATGAAAACTCCGGGGCAGGGGCCACCGCGGGAATCTGCACCTGCCATGCGTTCGTGCCAGATTCATTTTGCCGCGCCGCGCTCGCCCCCTGACTGTTCCGGAATGGGACGAATTGGATTTGGCGCACCGGCGCTGGGAATGATGCTCGGATTCGCTGCGACCGCGATGGTACGCGGGGAGGAAGCCTGGCTTCAGCCGGAGCGATTCAACGTCACGCCGGGCGCAACCTTACGGGTGGAGCTCACCACGAGCGAGGGCTTTGGCAGCACTGGGTCCGCACTCGATCCGGCTTTCGTGGGCCGCATTCAGGCCCGGCTTGGGGACGAGCCGATGGCGATCCATGCCCCTCTCGCTGGCCCACCTTCGCTGCACTACGGCATGACGGTGCCGCGTCCTGGTGTGGCCGTGGTGGCGGTTGAGTTGAAACCACTTTCCCTCGAGCGCTCCGCGTCCGAAGTGGAAATTTACCTGCGCGCGATTC
>JBKJRG010000744.1:0-7230 GCA_046594805.1 Opitutaceae bacterium
CGGCGACCACGAGCGCATCGATGACATGGACGGCGTGAAGTCGCACGCCGTTCGCATTGCGCGGTGGAACGACGCGCGACTTCACGCCGTCCATGTCATCGATGCGCTCGTGGTCGCCGACCTCGCGGAGGCTTTTGGGATCCCACGGGGAGAAGTGAGCGCGCAGGCGACGCGCAGCGCGGCGGACGAACTCAATCGGCAGGTGCTCGAAGCGGGTGGCGAAGCGACGATATCGATCGCGACCGGTTCGCCCATCGACGAAATTCTCCGAGTCGTTCGCGATGTATCGGCCGATCTGCTGCTGGTCGGAGCAAACGGGAGTTCCGCGACGCATCCGGGCGCCGGCACGCTGGCGATCCAGTGCGCGCGCAAGGCTCCCACGAAGGTGCTCCTGATCGGCAACGCGGCGGGGCCATCGTTTCGCACGATCGTGACCGGCGTGGATTTTTCCCTCACGTCGCTGCGCGCCGTCGACCAGGCCCGGCGGGTGGCTGCGCACGAGGGCACCGAAATCCATTGTCTGCACGTCTACGATCCGCCCTGGAACCGGCTGAACCATCCGGTGCCGGCGGCGGCGTCGCAACCGGATTTTCGCCGGCAATATCTGGCCGCCTTGCAGCGCCGACTGGAGGAGTTTGTCGACTTGCAGCCAGCCACCCCGGTGCGCTGCGCCTTGCTTCCGCATCCTCGTTCTGGAATGGGAATCGCCGAATACGCCCGGCATGTTGGCGCGGACCTCATCGTGTTGGGAGCGCGCGGGCGGACGAACCTGCATTGGGTGAGGGCCGGGACGACGGCGGAGCGCCTTTTGCGTGAGTTGGCCTGCTCCGTCCTGGTCGTGCGCGCACTCGATCCTGCCGCCGCGCTTCCGACCCCGATGCCTTCCCAGCCCCAGTCATGAACGTTCGACTCAATGCAGGCTGAAGACCACGTCACAGGAGATGCGATACACCGGATCCCTGGCGCTTCCCGCCCGTCCGGAGGCCGCAGGCGGGTTCTCATCGCCTGCGACGGTTCGGCGGGGGCCGCGGAAGCGATCGAGGATCTGGCCCGCGCCGGCCTGCCCGAACAGCTCGAAGCACTGGCGGTGTTTGTTCACGACAACACGCATCCCGAAAACGGGTGCCGGTTTTCAAACGCGGCGCAGCTGGATTATTTTGCGCTGGCTCGTGGCTCGGAATGCCCTGGCCGGAGAATTGCAGAAGCGGCGCGTTCCCAACTGCTGACGGTTTTCCCGCGCTGGCGAGTGGAGATGGAGATGAACACCGATACTCCGGCGGGCGGAATACTGGGAGCGGCGGCAGTATGGCAGCCAGACCTTCTCGTGGTGGGGGCCCACGGACACTCCGGCTGCGAGGGCCTGCTACTGGGCAGTGTGGCTCGCCGGATTGCGAGAACGGCCTGGTGTCCGGTCCGCATCGCCCGGGCGCCCCGCCGTTCCCGGGGCCGAAACGTTCGTGTCATCCTCGCGGCGGATGGGACGCCCACCGACAAAGCCGTCATCCAGGCGGTGTCGACCCGCGCCTGGCCAGTGCGCGCTGAGATTCAAATCCTCACTGTGGTGGATAGGCACCTCAACGAGCTGACGGCGGGCAAGGGATCGTTTACCGCGGCGTGGAAACAGCAGCATGGCCGGAGCGCCGATACTTACGCCTGCCAGGTCGCCGATCGTCTGCGAAACCGGCTTTGCTCTGCGGGAATGTCGGCGGAGACGCTTATCTTCGAGGGTGATTCTGCCCGGCGGGTGGTCGAGCACGCGATCGCGTGGGAGGCGGATTGCATTTTTGTGGGTGGAGCGTCCGAGCGCGGCGCAACCGTGCCGGTCAATAATGCTGCGTTTCGCATCGCTGCATCGGCGCCGTGCTCGGTCGAGATTGCGCGAGCGAAAAAACCTTGTCTCCCATGAGCCGGAGCGACGCATGCTCTGAGAGAATGGCCTGATATGAAATCTCACCACTGCAATGCAACTGTGCGCACCGCGCCGAGGGTGAACCACCGCCTTCCGCGGCGGTTCCCGCGGACCGATGATATTTCGCTATAGCCACCATGAACACCAAGACCGCGGCTTACCTCATCCTTTACGGCGCGTTCCTGATTCTTTTCGGCGCGCTGGCCTATTATTTAAATCCCGGGCAGGCCATGACGGCGCTGATGTCCGGCGGCACGTTCGGCGCATTCTCGATCCTTTGGGGCGTGCTGGGTGCGCGAGGTTTGCGCTGGAGTGTTCCGGCGGCGAAGGTAACGACCGGCCTCAGCCTGCTGGTCCTCATCTTCCTCTGGCGCGCCAGCCTTCGCTGGCTGGCCGTCCTCGATGGCAAACCGGATCAGCTGTTCGCGGCGAGTCTAGTCATCGTCATGCTGGTGGGAACGGTGGCGATGCTGACCTTCCTGGTAAGCGCCGGAAACCGTGGCGCCGCCGAACCTCGCGCCAGCCCACCTCCTTGAGCCATGTGCGAATACTCCAACCACGCTGAGTCATGTAAAAGAACCAGGACCGCACCAAGGATGAGCCTCGATCGGAACGGGTTCATCTCGAATTCCTTTTTCCGACCGGCACCGCGTGGACAATGTATTGGTGATTCCGCCGAAGCCGGGCCGGCCGCAAGGAGCGGACCAAGCATGACAGCCCCAATCTGGCTCCGGATCGGTTACGGCGGGTTCGCGCCGGCCAGCTGGCGCTGGATTTGCGGCGACCTCGCGCCACATCCAACCCGACGCCGGCGTAAACAGCGCCGCGACCCAGCTTTCCCCCAATATCATCATGAGAAAACCCTGTCTCTTGCTGCTCATCGCGGCGGTTTAGCGACTGCGCCACGCCATGCTGAAGTAGAGTCCGAGCAGAAAAATCAGGCGAAAGCACCGTCATGAAAATGAAGAACTCCAAAAAACCCGGAAAGGCCCCACGCAAATTCGCCCCGCCAGCAGCGCGACTGAACGTCCAAAAGATTCTGACCACGACAGACTTCTCCGACGATTCCCGAGCCGGGGTGCGCTATGCCGCGGCCTTGGCCGAAAAGCTCAACGCGGACGTCGCTTTGCTGCATGTGGTCGAGCCACGCTCGTGGATGGATCGACTGGAGGCTCGCAAAGACTCGGAACTGGTTGCTCTGGCCCAAGCGCAACTGGCGAAGTTGGCTAAACGCGAGGTTGGAGGCGATGTGACTGTCACCTCCTCGGTTTGCACTGGCAAACCCTTCCACGAAATCACCACGGCGGCGAGTGAAGGCGCGGCGGACTTGATTGTCATCGCCACTCACGGCTACACCGGAGTTGAGCGCATCCTGCTGGGCAGCACGGCCGAACGCGTCGTGCGCCACGCGCCGTGTCCCGTGCTGATCGTCCCCACTCAGGAATTGCCCAAGCGAGCGGGCAAAACGCCGCCCTTCACACTGAAGAAGATTCTCGTCCCGATCGATTTCTCGAACCTATCGAAAGACGCCTTGCCCTACGCCGTCCTGCTAGCGGGACACTACGGCGCCGAACTCGTCCTGCTTCATATCGCGGAAAAGTTTCCCATCGACTATCTCTTGGGGCGTGGACTGATGAACGAGACAATCGCGCCGATGATAAAGCAGGCCGAGGCAGATTTGGGACGTATTGCCGAGGACCTGAGTAAAGCAACGCGGGTGAATGCGACGGCGGTTGTTCGAGAGGGCAGGCCGTTTGAAGCAATTTGCGCCACAGCGAAAACCGGAGGCGCGGACCTGATTGTCGTCACGACTCATGGCTACACCGGATTGAAGCATGCGTGGCTCGGCAGCACCGCCGAGCGCGTTGTGCGCCACGCGCCGTGTCCGGTGCTGGTAGTGCGCGAACTGGGGCACGAAGTCATTTCGGTGAATCCATCACTTGGGAAAAAATCGCCGTAAAGATCCTCGGGGCAAGCCCCGAGGCATTTGACCAAACCGATCATGCACCTTTCGATCCTCTCTGGTAGCTGCGAGCGTGAGCGAGCGGACGTGCCACCACTCGCTCACGCTCGCGGCTACACGCCAACCAAGGCGAAGCAAGCTTCGCGGTATCGGACCCAACGCGAATGAACGACTCCGCGCCCAAAGCCTGGCATCATGTCCCCGCCGCCGAGGTCTTGCGGCTGCTGGGCGTCGATGTGGCGAGCGGACTTGCCGCCGATGAGGTGGCGCGACGGCAAAAGGAATTTGGCGCGAACCGCGTCACCGCCCGGCGCGGCACGCCGGCGTGGCTCAAGTTTCTCAAGCAGTTTAACCAGCCGCTCGTTTACATCCTCATCGCCGCGGTCGGCGTGACGGCGTTTCTCGGCGAATGGGTGGATTCATCGGTCATCCTCAGCGTCGTAGTCATCAACGCCATTTTTGGATTTCTACAGGAGGCCAAGGCAGAGAAAGCGATCGAGGCGCTCGCCCGCATGGTCCAAACCGAGACCACCGTGCGCCGTGACGGTCGCACCCAGCGCGTCCACTCCGAGGGACTCGTGCCCGGCGACGTGGTGCTGCTGCAGGCGGGCGACCGCGTGCCTGCGGACTTGCGGCTGGTGCAGATTAAGAGGCTGCAAGTGGATGAGTCCGCGCTCACCGGCGAATCCCTCCCCGTCGACAAGCACCCCGACGAGCTGGCACTCGACACGATTCTCGCCGACCGCCGCAATCTGGCCTTCGCCGGCACACTCGTCACCGCCGGCCAGGGCGAGGCCGTCGTCTGGGCGACGGGCGACCGCACCGAAACGGGGAACATCGCGCGGCTCATCTCCACGGCCGTGGAACTTTCCACGCCGCTGACCAAAAAAATCGCGCAGTTCAGCCGGCTGGTTCTTTGGGTCATCCTCGGGCTGGCGGCGACCACCTTTGTCGTGGGCGTCGCGCGAGGCGAGAAAGCCGTCGATATGTTCATGGCCGCAGTGGCGCTCGCGGTCGGCGCGATTCCCGAGGGGCTGCCCGCCGCCGTGACGGTCGTGCTGGCCATCGGCGTGTCGCGCATGGCGAAACGAAAAGCCATCATCCGCAAACTCCCCGCCGTCGAAACGCTCGGCAGCACCACCATCATCTGCTCCGACAAGACTGGCACGCTCACGGAAAACCAGATGACGGTGCGTGAACTTTTCGCGGGCGGAAAATTGTTTGAAGTCACCGGCGGAGGTTACGAGCCGAAGGGTGAAATCCAAAACGGCGGCGCGGGAGTGAAAATCGCCGGGCATCCAGCACTCGCCGAGTGCCTGCGCGCGGGTGTGCTCTGCAACGATGCGCAACTCGTACGTGATGAAGGTGGCCGCCTTAAAGTGCAGGGCGACCCGACGGAGGCCGCGATGCTCGTCGCCGGCGAGAAGGGCGGGCTGCTCCACGCCGATACGCACAAGGAATCGCCGCGCCTGGATGTGATTCCCTTCGAGTCCGAACACATGTTCCGCGCCACGCTCCACGACGCGCGCGCGGGGCGGGTGATTTACAAAGTCGGCGCCGTGGAGCGCCTCCTCGACCGCTGTGCCGACGCGCTCGATGAACACGGCAAGAACGTCCCGCTCGTCAAAGAAACCGTGCATCGCGCCGTTGAGCAGATGGCGGAGCGCGGCCTGCGTGTGCTCGCATTCACCCGCCGCCAGGTGGACGCCAGCCACGCGAAGCTCGAACAGAGTGACGTGGTCGAGGGACTGACGTTTCTAGGCTTGCAGGGGATGATTGACCCGCCACGTCACGAAGCGATCGAGGCCGTCCGCCGATGTCAGGAAGCCGGCATCGCGGTGAAGATGATTACCGGCGACCACCTCATCACCGCGCGCGCCATCGCCGGACAAGTCGGGTTGAAGGGCAGCGAGGAGAACGGGAAACTCGTCGCGCTCTCCGGTCATGAACTGGAAAAAGTTTCCGACGCGGAGTTGCCCGAAGTGGCCCAGCGCACCGCTGTCTTCGCCCGCGTCGCGCCCGAACAAAAACTCCGGCTCGTCCGCGCGCTCCAGTCGCGCGGCCACATCGTGGCGATGACCGGCGACGGCGTGAACGACGCGCCCGCGCTCAAGCAGGCCGACATCGGCGTGGCGATGGGCATCAGCGGCACCGACGTGGCGAAGGAGGCGGCGGCGATGGTACTGATGGACGACAACTTCGCCAGCATCGAGGCCGCCGTCGAGGAAGGCCGCGGCGTGTTCGACAATCTCACCAAGTTCATCGTCTGGATTCTCCCGACGAATCTCGGCGAAGCGTTGCTCCTCATCACCGCCATCGCCCTCGGCCTGCCACTGCCCGCGCTCCCACTGCAACTCCTCTGGATCAATCTCACTGACACCATCCTCGGCCTGCCCCTCACACTCGAGGCCAAGGAATCCGATCTCATGCGCCGTAAGCCGCGCGATCCCAAAAAACCTTTTCTCACGCGTCCGCTCATCCTGCGCACCGCGCTCGTCTCGCTCATCATGGTGGCGGGCGGTCTCGGCCTCTTCTTCTGGGAGCTGCACATTGCGAAGTCGGGTCTGCCCGCCGCGCGCACGACCGTGGTGAACGTGATCGTGCTCATCGAGGCGTTTTACCTCTTCAACTGCCGCTCGCTGACGCACTCGGCTTTTTCCATCGGCTTTTTCACCAACCGCTGGGCGGTCGGCGGTGTGCTCGGGATGATCGGGGCGCAACTGCTCTTCACCTACGCGCCGCTGATGAACCGCCTCTTTCACAGCGCGCCCATCGGCCTCGCCTCGTGGCTGCGGATCGTCGCCGCCGCCGCCGCGGTCTTCGCTCTCGTGGAAGCGGAGAAATGGTTTCGCCATCGCCGCCGGCCCGATCAGCCCGCACCCATCACCGCATGATCGCGTCCGAAAACAATCCTCCTACCGCCGCCGGCGTGACCTTTTCGCAGGAGTTGCGCGCGCTGACGGAGCAGTTCGCCCAGCGCCCGGTCCGCCTCGCCGAACTTCTCGAAGCCACGCAGGGCCGCGGCTTCCACCTCCTGCTCGCGATCATCACGCTGCCGTTTCTCACGCCGATTCCGCTGCCGGGATTTTCCATTCCGTTTGGACTCGTGGTCGCCCTCATCGGCGCACGCATGGCGCTCGGCCAAAAACCCTGGCTCCCGCAAAAACTGCTCTCCCGCGAACTGCCCGCCGGTTTCCTCGCCAAGGTGCTCACCGCCGCCGCACGCGTTGTAAAATTTCTCGAACGTTTCCTGCGCCCGCGTCTCTTGTTCCTGCACGAACGCACTTTTTATCGCCGGCTCTCCGGCGTGCTCATCGCGTTGTCCGGCCTGTTCCTCGTGCTGCCGCTGCCCATTCCG
>JBKJRG010000761.1:0-7225 GCA_046594805.1 Opitutaceae bacterium
TTTCGTTTTGGCCGCGTAAATGTAGGCCAGCTCGCTTGCGAGCGCGGTTTGGCGCGCGCAAGCGCGCTGACCTACGGTAAAGGCGTTTGAACAGCCAAAACGAAAGACCATGGCCCGCCCGGGGGTCCACTCCCTTTGAATTACGGCCTTTGGTCGGGTGTATCTCCGAGTTGGCGGTGTAGTTCCGGCTCCACACCCTGACGCAGGTCCGGCCCAACCCTCACGCCAGCTCGAGTCCTCGCATCGTCCCGGTCGACGACGCGAACTTGTCCGCCTCGATCCCCATCCGCTGCAGCATCGAAACGAACAGGTTCGGCAGCGGGTAATTGTACTGCGGATCGAAGCCGAGATGCTGCCCATGCCGGAAGCCGCCGCCGGCAAAGAGCGTCGGGAGGTTCGTCGTCACGTGGGTGTTGGCGTTGCCGAGATTCGAACCGTACAACACCATCGTCCGATCGAAGAGCGACTCGCCGTCTTCCTTCACCGCCTTCAGCTCGGAGAAGAGATCCGCGAGCAGCTTCATGTGCCACTCGTCGATCGCCTTGAGCTGGCTGATTTTCGCGTCGGATTTTCCGTGGTGGGAAAGGTTGTGGTAGCCGTCGGAGGTCTTCACCTCGCCAAACTCGATCGCCGGCGAATTCACGCTGTCGAGCAGCAGTGAAATCGAGCGCGTCGAATCCGTCTCGAAGGCGAGCCGGGCCATGTCGTACATCAGCTTCACCTTGTCCATGTATTCCTTCGGGCTGGCCGGATCGAGCGGCACCGGCGCGTGCACGACGGGCTTCGGCTTCCGTTCCCACTCCTTGGACATCTGCAGGCGCTGCTCGAGATCGCGCACGCTGGTGAAATACTGATCCAGCCGATCCCGATCGCGCGCGCCCACGCGGCGCTGGAGATCCTTCGCCTGGCCCGCAACCGCGTCGAGGATGCTCTTGCCCACGTCCAGCCGGCGCATCTGCGCTTCCACCTCGGCGGGACTGCCCTGCAGGAAAAGCCGCTTGAACACATCCGATGCCTTTTCCTCGCAAGGAATCAGCACGCCCGAACCCGTCCACGACAGGCTGCGCGTCCCCTGCTGCACATTGACGCCGAGCGTGAGCGACGGAAACCGAGTCTGGTGGCCGATCCGCTCCGCGATGTACTGGTCGAGCGAGATCGTGTTGCGAAATCCGCCGCTGCCCGGGTGCGGAGCTGCGGTGAGGAAACACACATCGGCCGGGTGGCCCGCATCCACGTCCGGGTGCGACACGCCGCTGAACACCGAAAAATCCTCGCGATGCTCGCGGAGATGCTCGAGATACGGCGAGAGAGCGTAGCCGCGCCCGGTCTGCTTGGGGAAAAACTGATCCGGCAGCAGGCCGAGATTGTTGCACACCGCCAGCATCCGCCGCGGCTTCGCGCCCGGTCCGTTGGCCGCCGCGGACGCTGCGCGGGCGAAGGGCGACAGCATCGACTCCATCAACGGCAGCGAAAGCACAATGCCCGCGCCGCGCAGGAACTGGCGGCGGGAAAGGGCGCGCTGCGTCGAAACGAAGGAGCCGGTGACAGCGCGAGGGGAGCGGGCGGGGTGGGTGTTCATGGGCAATAATCCTATGCCGTTGTAACTACAAACCTGAGCGAATGGGGCGGGGTATTCGATGGCCACCAAGAAGCACAAAAGGTCGGGGAGCAAACGAAACCATCGAGGCGCCTACGGGCGCGCGGGCAATTGTCGTCAGCCGGGCGGACCATTTTTGCACTGCTGTGGCCATCCGATCGGCTCCGGTCCGGGTTATTTTTTGAGGAAAAGTTCACTCTGAACGATCTCATGCACGAGGCTCCGCACCCCGTAGTGCGTGGCGCTGGTCCGCTCGAGGATCCGCTCAACCGCCGCGCGGTCGCTGAACCGCACCGGCGCGCCGGTCGCATACACCACCAGCTGGCGGGCCAGGTTGCGCGCCACCTGTTTTTCGTCGTCCAGCAGCAGCCGCTTCAGTTCCCGTACATCGCGGAATTTTCGCCCGTCCGGCAACTCCCCGCTCGGATCCACCGGCAAGGCATAATGGAACGCGAATTTCTGTCCGCCATGCCCCAACCCTGCGGCCGCCGGCACGTCACCTTCGGCCAGCGCCCGATAGTTGTCGCGCCAGCCACCGAGCACATCGAAATTCTCCAGCGCAAACCCGGCCGGATCGATCTTGGTATGACAGGCTGCGCAACTTTCCTCCGTGCGGTGCTTCGCGAGCTGCTGGCGAATCGTGGCCGTGCCACGGATGTCCGGCTCGACCGCGGGCACGCTCGCCGGCGGCGGAGGCGGCGGCAGCCCGAGCACCCGCTCCATGATCCAGGCGCCACGCATCACGGGCGAGGTGGTCGTGCCGTTCGCGGTTACCTTCAACACGCTCGCCTGCGTCAGCAACCCGCCGCGCGGGCTGTCGGCCGGCAGCGCGACCCGCCGCACGGCGACGCCCTCCACCGGTGGGAGTCCGTAATGCGCCGCCAGTCGCTCGTTCACCATCGCGAAGTCGGTCGCGATCAGGCTCTGCGCCGGCAGATTTTCCCGGAGCAGTTCGCTGAAAAACATCCGCGTCTCCTCCAGCGCCGATTCCGACAGCAAGTCGTCGAGGTAATAATCGGGATAGAGCGTCGAGTCCGCCGCCGTCGCCACGATCCGGCGCAGGTCGAGCCAGTAGTCGAGGAACGCGTCGACGAACTGCCGTGACTTCGGTCCGTTGAGCAGCCGTTCCGTCTGCGCCCGCAACACTTCGGGCGGGCGCAGTTTCCCCTTCGCGGCCAGCCCGCGCAGCTCGTCGTCGGGCGGAGCGTTGGTCAGGAAAAATGCCAGGCGCGCCGCAACGGCATGGTCATCGAGCGCGCCCGGTTTCTCCTCCAGGCAGACGAACTCCGGCGAGCACAGCACCGCGGTGTAACCTGCAATCATCGCATCGGCGAAGGGCGCGCCGGCGTGCCGCGTTTTCTCCACGACGGGCATGAAGCGCTTGATTTCCGTCGCGGCGACCGGCCGGCGATAAGCCTTCGCCAGAAAATTCGCGAGCAGCCGCTCCGCGTCCTGCTTCGGCGTGACGGTCTCCACCGCCAACGGCGCCGAGCCCGGTGCCGGTTGATCCACCTTCTTGAGTGGCAAGTCGCCAAACAGCAGCCGGTGACCTGCGGTCGGCCACGTGTCGAGCAAGGGGCCTTCGACCTCGAGCCAGCGGAACGCCACGCCCGGCTGACCGTCTTTTTCGGCCAGCGGGTTTTGCCAGCGCCCATTGCCCGGCCGCGATCGGAACAGCCGCGCCGCGTCGGGCCGGATCGTCTCGCCGGCGAGCAGCCAGACATCCAGCTCCCCCACCGTCGGCTCGGGCGCGACGTCGAAATTTCCCAATCGGCGCAGCAGCCGCGGCGGCGTCTCCGAATACACAATGATCGGCTCGGAACGGCGGCCCGGCTTCACGTCATCGAGGTCCGGAATCCACCAGCGGTCCGGTTTTTTCGGATCCGTCTGCTTGCCCGGGCCGACCCACACCGAAAACGCACTCAGCCGCAGCCGGTAATGGCCGGACATCGGCGCCTTGAACTGGGTGAACTTCGGCTCCAGCGGCTCGTAGGTGCTCGCCACCAGCCCCACCGCTTCGAGCTCGCGCTGCTCCGGGTCCTTCGCGCCGACCGTCGGCGGCTCCTTCCCGGTCCGCACGTCGGGCTGCGGCTCGTGCCCCAGCATGGGGAAGGTGGCGCGCTCCGGGCTGCTGTTGAAAAACGAAAACTTCATCGGCCCGGTGAAGCTGCGCTGCTCGCGCGCATAGTAGCGCGTGGTCTTTGTCTCCGGCCGCTCGATTTGCTTCGCCATCACCTGGCGAAGCGCGTGCTCCGCGGCGGCGAGATAGCGCGCCATCTGGACGTGCGACATATCGAGCGCGTCCCCGATTTTGTTGAAGCGAAACGCCTCGCCGTCCTCCGGCAGGGAGTCCTTCACCTGCAGCCATGGTGCGGACAAAAGATCGCGCAGGGCGTTCTCGTATTCGTAACGATTCAGCCGGCGGTGGGTCGCCCGGCCTTCGCGCGCCAGTTGCTGCTGCTCCGCGGAGACCAGCGTGGAGGACAGTGAGGTCACAAAAGACGCGAGCTCCTTCGTTTCCGGGCGTTCCCGCTTCTTCGGCGGCATCTCGCCCGACGCCACGCGATCATGCACCTTCACCCAAGTCGCGAAATTCTTCGGATCCGCCGCATTCAATCCCAGCGCGGTCAGATCGAGGTCACCTTTATTCTCCGTACTGTCATGGCAGTCGGCGCAATGCGCATCGATAAAGCGGGCGAGGTTCGCCGGCGGGACGGCGCAGAGCGCGGACGGCGCGTCCAAGGCAAGCAGCGCCACGCCGCCGAGGAGGGAGAGGGGTTTGAGCATGTTGCCGGGGCGGCGGAAGCGTGGCTTCCGCCGGTAACAGTCCATAAACTGACCGCGCTGGACCGGGGTCGTCAACGTGCGGATGGGATTTTCGGGTCGGTCATACCGATGAAGCGATCGGGGTAGGGCGAAGCCTCCGGCTGAGCCGTCGCGGGGGTAGCGTCGTTGCGCCAGAAAACATCCGGCCACTCCTCGCGCGGACGGCCCGGCGAGGACGCCTCGCCCTACCCTCCGGCGATTTCATTCCATCGACGTTCAATCCCCCTATCCCCCGAACTCAATTCCCTGCGCCAGCGGCAACGCCTTCGAATAGTTCACCGTGTTCGTCTGCCGGCGCATGTAGTTTTTCCACGCATCGCTCCCGCTCTCGCGGCCGCCGCCGGTTTCCTTCTCGCCGCCAAACGCACCGCCAATCTCCGCGCCGCTCGTGCCGAGATTCACGTTCGCGATCCCGCAATCGCTGCCGCGCGCCGACATGAACAGCTCCGCTTCGCGCACGTCGTTGGTGAAAACCGCCGAGCTCAGTCCCTGCGGCACGGCGTTCTGCAGCGCGATCGCCTCCTCGAAACGCCGGTAACTCATCACATAAAGAATCGGCGCAAACGTCTCGTGCTGGACGATTGACCACGCGTTTTCCGCCTCGATCAGGCAGGGGGTGACGTAGAATCCGCTCGCATAAGCCGGGCCGACGAGGCGTTTGCCGCCGCCCAGCACGCGGCCGCCGTGCTTTTTCGCCGCCGCGATCGCCTCGACGAAATTCTGCACGGCCGCGAGGTCGAGCAGCGGCCCCATCAGCGTGGCAGGATCGAGCGGATTCCCGATCGGCACCTGCTGGCAGGCGTCCACCAGCTGCCGCGTCAGCTTCGTGTAGATCGATTCATGCACAATCAAACGCCGCGTGGTGGTGCAACGCTGGCCGGCGGTGCCGACCGCGCCGAAGAGGATCCCGCGCAGTGCGAGCTTCAGGTCAGCCGAGGGGGTGACGATGATCGCATTGTTGCCCCCGAGCTCCAGCAGCGTCCGACCGAGGCGTTTTCCCACGACCTCGGCCACGCGCCGCCCCATGCGCGTCGAGCCGGTGGCCGACACCAGCCCAACGCGGCGGTCCGCAATCAGCGGTTCGCCGACGGCCGCAGCGTCGCCGCACACCAGCGTGAAGAGCGCGGGGTCGACGGAAGCGGCGCGGCAAACGCGCTCCGCCAGCCTCACGCAGGCCACCGCGGTAAGCGGCGTTTTTTCCGATGGCTTCCACACCGTCGCGTCGCCACACACGACCGCGAGCGCGCTGTTCCACGACCACACCGCGGCGGGAAAATTAAAGGCCGAGACAATCCCGACCACGCCGAGCGGGTGCCATTGCTCCATCATGCGATGCCCGGGCCGCTCGCTGGCGATGGTGAGCCCGTGGAGCTGGCGCGAGAGCCCCGCCGCAAATTCACAGATATCGATCATCTCCTGCACCTCGCCCACCCCTTCCGCCAGAATCTTGCCCGTCTCGAGCGCGACCAGCCGGCCGAGTTCGCGCTGGTGGGTCCGCAACGCTGCGGCCAGCCCCCGGATGACTTCACCGCGCTTCGGGGCCGGGATGTCGCGCCACGCCAGGAACGCGCGCTCGGCGGAGCCGATCGCGCGGCCGACCTCCGCGGGCGTCGCCGTCGTGACCCGCCCGAGGACACTCCCGTCGATCGGCGAGTGTTTCTCGATGACCGGCCCGGAGCCCAGCCACTCGCCCGCAAATACGCCGCGATTATTGGCCTTCAATCCCAGCCGTGGAAAGATTTCGGCGACCACCGCCTTAACCGTGAAAGATTTCTTCATGAGATCGCCATGTTCCCAGCGCTCCTTGGACTGCTGAATCTTCGCGTGCCGCGGGGAATTTTCCAAGGCATTTAGCTGCCAAGCACACCAATCGAATTCAAAATCAAAGCAGAGCGGGGCCCAGTGGTTTTGCGCACCATCGCCCTTTCAGGCGCGGGCCCCGCGTGGCGACGGGCGCCGGCCCTCCCAGGGCGGTGTCAAAGTCGGGCCACCGATCTTTCTCTTGCCCCTTTATCTTTCTCTTTCGTCAGGGTTTGTCGAAGCGAGAGAAAGATTAGGAGAAAGAGGAAGGAGAAAGATCACGGGGGAGAGAACGACTTTGACACTGCCCTGCCGGCCCTCCCGGGCTGCCCACTTTGGCACTTGCCGCACGATTCGACCCACGGCTGCTTAGCATCCTGTGCGTCTCGGACTCCAAGGCATTGCCGGGACGACGCCGAATCCTCCAACCCCAGGGATGTCATGACCCCAAAACCCCGCCTCGCCGCTCACGCATTCCGGCTCTCCCGCTTCGTCCTTTTCCTCGCCACCGTATCAATCGTCGCCCCGCTCGCGCTTCGCGCCCAAGCGCCCCTCCCCAACACCGCCCCCCTCACTCTTCAAGGCGATCTCTCCGCGCAAATGATCGCGGGCATCGATCGTTTCCTCGAACGCGAAACCGCCAACTCCATCGATGGACGCGCTGCGTATTGGGCGAAAACCGACCTTGCCGGCAACCGCGAGCGCCTCGCGCGCATGCTCGGCGTCATCGATCCCCGCGTGGCTGAGATCGAACTCGACTACGTTTCCACGGTCGCAACGCCCGCGCGCATCGCCGAAACGGATGCCTTCACCGCCTATTCCGTCCGCTGGCCCGTCCTCGACGGTTTGCACGGCGAAGGCCTGCTGCTCCAACCGAAAGGCGTAATCAGGGCGCGGGTGGTCGCCGTGCCCGACGCCGACCAGACGCCCGAGGCCATCGCCGGCCTCGCTCCCGGCCTGCCGGCCGAGCTGCACTACGCGCGCCGCTTGGCGGAGCACGGC
>JBKJRG010000086.1:0-4511 GCA_046594805.1 Opitutaceae bacterium
ATTTGATGCCGGCTCCGGCACAATAGCCACCAACCCGAAACAAGCTTGGCCACAAAAAGGAGCAGGAGGCCAAAAAATGAAAGCGGTGCCCCTTCGCGTTGCCCAGCAGTGGCAACAGTTATCGACCTTTGACCCTGCCTCCCCTCCGTCGTCCGATTCCTCCCCCTTGAGCGTTAGGAGTTGAACGTTGAAAGTTAAACGTTCGCGCTCCGCGCCTCCGCGTTGCTTATTTCTTCTTTTTGCCGTTTCAGGATTTTCCGTAAACCGACTCTCCTCCGCCGTCTGCCCTCCGTCATCCCCCGCCCGATCCCTGTCCGCCCGCCGACCGCCTAAACGCCCGCTCGGCAAATCCGAAGAAGCAAAGCCAGAGTCCCACCACGAACACCACCACCAACGCTTTGATCGTCGCCGAGGACAGGGTCGCGAGGACCACGGCGCTGATTGCCATCACCTGCAATCCGCCTTGCCACAGCGACACAAACGTGTGGCTCCGCCCTGCGCGGATGAGGCGCTGATACAAATGCTCGCGGTGGGCTTGGCTCAGCCGGTCACCTCTCCACGCCCGCCGAACGAGCGTGATCCCGGTATCGAGCACAAAATTGGTGTGGAGCAGCCCGATCCAGAATAGCACCCACCACGACGTCGCAACGGCTATCCCAAATGCCAGCGCCGCGAGCATAAAACCCAGCGAGGCGCTCGATACATCGCCCATGAACACCTTCGCCCGCGGAAAATTATGCGGCAGAAATCCGAGGGCGGCTCCGGCGATCGCCAGCGCGATGATGACGAGCGGCGACCCCCACGCGAGGCCTAGCTTCTGCGCGACAAGAGCGGTGCCCAGGCCGGACGTCAGAGCCTGGATTCCGGCAATCCCATTGATACCGTCCATGAAGTTAAAGGCATTGGTATACCCCGCAATCCAGACCAAGCCGACAAGTGCGAGCGTGACGGCTGCAACCGAAAGCTGAGGTCGCCCAAGCAGCAAAACTGCCGCGAGTGCGACAGACACTTGTACGGTAAACCGCACCCGCGCAGGCAGGCCCCGTAGATCGTCTACAAACGACACCACGGCCAATGTCGATACAGCGAGAAGAAGTGCGATGAGCTGCCACGGATTGGGACCGATGCCCGCCGCGATGTCACCCGTAAGAGCCGCATAGATCAACGATGCGCAAACTGTGATGACAATGACGACACCTCCGCCCCGAACGGTTGGCGTCGTGTGACTCGATCGCGCGTTGGGTTGATCGACGATGCCAGCGCGGCGGAGCGCAGCCCGCGCTGGGAACAGCAATACCCACGTAATGAGAGCGGACACGATTACCGGCACAACCATGACCCTCATGCGACCGGTGCGACGGAAAACGCGCAAGCATGCTTTGCGGATGGATGGGAGTAGCCGATATCCGTGCTCCGAGCATTTAATCGGTGATGGACGCTCATTTTCAATCCAATCGCGGAAACGCGGAAGAGCTAAAACGCAGAATCAGACCCGGCCAAGCGTTTCAAGCAGTGGTGCGCCGGCGGGGTATCAGTTGTCAGTTATCGGCACTTCGTTTTCACCAATAACCTATAACTTATAACCTTTAACTAATAGGTTTTAATAGCCGCGAGCAGGCGCTGAACGAACAGCTCAACGGGAGCTGATTCCTTGAACTCCCGAACCGGCCGGTTGCTCGAGATGCGGAGGAACAACTGCTCCTCCCGCTGGCGGGTGCCGTGTTTGAATATATCGGTGAAGACGGCATGCCAGGGCGGCTCCTGCCCGGTCCGATAACTGAGCTCACGGCCTCCCACCAGATGACAGAACATGACGTGCTCAACCCGCCCACCCTGCTCGAATACTCGATGCTGAACCTCCAGGCTTCCCTGCGGGCCGGAGAGCGACTCCGTCCCGCGGATCACGCACCGCCATCCGCCGCCGACCCAGCACACGTCGGGAGTATGTGACGCGACAAGTCGATGGGACATCTTGCCCGGCTGCCAATACGCCGCATAAAACGAGCCGCGTAAATTGTCCGCCGATTCATTCAGAGTGAGAAAACCGAATGCGCCGGCGGCAGTGCACGCGCCGATCCGTGCAACAAACGGAGCATGCAGATATAGTCCAACGACAACGGCCAATCGCCCGGAACGGAATAGTTGCCGCTTGACTCCGGCATAACTGCCGCCATGGTGAAGTCATGGCCCCAAAGTCCGTCTCTCTGCTCGAGTCCATCTATCGAGCCCCGGGTCTAAAACGGGTCAAAACCCTCAACGCGGGTCTGCCGGCTTCGGCTTTTCCGGCCTTGGCGGAGATGCTCGCCGTGACCACCAGCGCACTCGCCGCGGCGCTCGGGTTGAGTGAGCGCACTTTGCGCGAGCGTACCCGCAAGCCCACCGGCCGGCTGAACGCGGACGAAGCGGAGCGGAGCTTCCGGGCTTTCCGCGTGTTCAAGCGCGCGACCGAGGTCCTCGGCGACGAGGAGACGGCGCGCGCCTGGCTCACCCACCCGCAACGCGCGCTGGGGGAGAGCCGTCCGATCGATCTGCTTGCGCGCGACGTCGGCACGGAAGAGGTGCTGAACCTGCTCGGGATGATCCACGAACACGTTTACGTGTGAGACTGTACCGGATCGCGCCGGTCGAATATGATACGCCCCTTGCGGCCTTCAGCGGGCAGGGAGCGGCGAAGTACGGCGGCCGTTGGAGCAACCCAGGATACCGCGTCGTCTACTGCTCGGACTCCTTGGCGCTCGCCTGCCTTGAAACGCTGGTGCACATTCGGCCACTCCCCCGAAAATTTCCGCCAAGCATCTTCTATTTGGTCGACGTGCCGGACGAACACACCGAACTCCTGGCGTCTCTGCCAGACGGATGGAATACGCCGGTGGCAACACCCGCGAGTCGGGAACACGGCACCGCGTTTCTGCGTGCTCGCCGAGCGGTTGCTCTGGTCGTGCCAACCACGGTCCTACCTCTCGGTTCAAACGCCTTGCTCAATCCGGTTCATTCCGCATTTCGATTGAACTGGGTGAGTGGACCATTCCCATTTGTCTACGACCCGCGACTCGAGTAGTTTGCCCAGGCCGGAAGCCAGGGGAGAACTGGAGTTCGGTGTTTGGAGTCTTCGAACTCAAAACTCCAAACCCCAAACTCAAAACTGCGCGCAACGCGCGCCGGTTGGCCTACAACTTGGGGCACCGTTGATCCTTCGCGGCTTCGCGCCTTCGCGTGAGCGGATTGTTCAGCCGCATCCCACCCAAACCTCCCGCCTTCGCTAATAGGTTTTGATAGCCGCGAGCAGGCGCTGAATGAAAAGCTGAACGGGAGCTGATTCCTTGAATTCCCCAAACGGCCGGTTGCTCAAGATGCGGAGGAACAATTGCTCCTCCCGCTGGCGGGTGCCGTGTTTGAATATATCGGTGAAGACGGCATGCCACGGCGGCTCCTGTCCGGTCTGATAACTCAGTAATCAGTAGTCCGTAGTCCGAAATCTGCGCCGCCTCCGGCGCGGTCGCCACCAACCGAAACAAGCTTGGCCACAACAAAGGCGCAGGAGGCAAAAACATTGAAAGCGGTGCCCCTTCGCGTTGCCCAGCGGGGGGACGTCCGCCATCTGCCCTCTGGCGTCCGCCCTCCGCCGTCCGATTCCTCCCCCTTTGAGCGTTAAGCGTTGAACGTTGGCGCCAGCCGATGACTGAAAGATTATCAGGCTGCCCCCCCGGCTCGGCTTATTTCCCGGCGCGAAGCGCCTTGTGCCGCGTTGAGCGAGTGCGGCGATGTACGACGGCCATCGGAATTCTCTCCCCCGTATCTCGTGCGCGCGCCTCGAGCGCGGCAAGATAGTCATCCAAGTCTTCAGTTTCGGCGCGGACCTTCGCCAATGCCGCACGTTGGTCGCGAATCGTGGAGAGCGTGGTTTTCAAGGCCGGTTTATTCATAAGCGTCTTTTTGGCGCTGAACTTTCTCGGGAAACGCCGCCAACTCGCTCTCGCTCTGCGCAGTGTAAAAAACAGCAAAGTTCACGCAGCAAGACCAACAACCCAGCTGGACGTGATACCGCGGCGCAGTTCCGCTTTGGCTTGAGCGAGAAACTTCCGCGCCTGCGCATGGGCAGGGTCGTCGGTGTTTAAGAGCGCGAAGAATCCGCTTGTATCCCAAAAACAATCAGCCGCCATAAACGAGCTGGTCGATTTGCTCGTTGGTCAACGCGCCCATTGGTTCGGCCAATTCAGCCAGCCGAAAAAAGCCATCATTGCCAGACACGACTGCTTCGGTCGACGCCAGTGGCACCAGGCGCGCCAATGGCTTCCGCCGACGCGTGATAGTCAAACTTTTACCCCGGCTTATTTCCCGGAGGATGCGACCGGTATTGGCCTTCAGGTTACTGATGCTGACGGTCTGAGGCGTTTTCATCGTAAAAGCAAATTTAGCAAAGCCAATCCATTGGCTCGGCGGGGTCAACTCTGCGCCTCCCATCCCCTCCGCCCTCCACCGTCTGTCGTCCGGCATCCGGCTTCCGCTATCCG
>JBKJRG010000359.1:0-5537 GCA_046594805.1 Opitutaceae bacterium
GCGGAACGTGGCGAAAATTTCTAGGTCGTGTCTTCAAATTCGGTTTTCGTAGGCAGCGAGCTTGCTCGCGCTCGGAGGGCGGCAGCAAGCTGCCTACCTACCGGAACCGGTGCCGGCGGGGGCCGCATTTGAAGACACGCCCTAATACTCGCGTGCGGCTTGTGTGTGAATCCGCAGGTATTCGGTTGCGTGCCTCACGACGGCATGCCCGGCAAGCGGCAGCCCTACCACCGAACAAACCTGCTGGAATCAGCCCGCCGCTCTGGATTTCAAGTGATCCGATAACCGCAACGCCATCGCCACGAGAGTCAGCGTCGGGTTGACTGCGCCGCCGGTGGGATACACCGCGGCTCCGGCGACGAACAAGTTCGCGATCCCGTGGACCTTGCAGTTGGCGTCGACGACGCCCTGCTTGGGATCTTCGTGCATCCGCGTGGTGCCCATGTGATGCCAGCCGCCGCTCAGGTGGTGTGGCCACGTGTCATCGTCGCCCTCGCGCAGCCAATCCATCACTTGCACCCGGCCGACCCCGGCCTTCCCCATCTCCTGGCCGAGCAGTTCGTAGAAGACGCGCATCGATCGCTTGTCGATTTTGGAGAAACGCCAGCGCAGATTGGCGCGCGGCATGCCCAGCTCGTCTTTCTCGGAGCCGAGTTCGATCCGCGACTCAGCGAAACGGCGCCGGCCCGATCCTAGCCTGGGAGCGCGAAATAAAAGGTCGCGCCCTGGTTCGGTTCGGATTCGGCCCACACGCGGCCCCCGTGCCGCTGGAGTACCCGTTTCACCGTCGCGAGCCCGATGCCCGTGCCGGAGAATTCCGCGTGACTGTGCAGGCGGGTGAAGTTCTCGAACATCGTCCCGGCTTTTTTCATGTCGAAGCCCGCGCCATTGTCCCGCACGAAAAATACCGTCTCTTCGCTCCGAGTCTCGGCGCCGAATTCGATCCGGGGATTGCCGGCCTTGCCGGTAAACTTCCAGGCGTTTTCAAACAGATTCTGCAGGACATTCCGCAGCATGGACGGATCCCCTTTCGCGGTCAGGCCAGGCGCGATCGTCACCTCGCAACGCCCGTCAGCATGCGCCCGTTGTAATTCGGCCGCGATCTCCGTGGCTTGGGCGCTCAGGTCGACCGCTTCCACGCGCAGTTCCTTGCTCGAGAGCCGGGCCAGCACGAGCAGCCCGTCGATGACCTGCGTCATGCGTTCGCTCGCCGCGCTCACGCGGGTGAGATAATGTTTCCCGTCTGCACTCATCTGCTGCGCGTGCTCTTCCAGCACGACCGCGGTGAACCCCTCGATACTCCGCAACGGAGCACGCAAATCATGCGCCACCGAAAAGCAGAAGCTTTTCATGTCGGCGTTCGCATCCGACAGCGCCTGGGTCCGCTCGGTTACCTGCCTTTCGAGTTCGATGTTATGGGTGCGCAGCGCTTCCGCGGCAGAGCGGAGGCGGTCGGCTGCCTCCGCGGCGGCCAACGCCTGCAAGAGAGGGGAGATGTCCCGGAAATAACAAACAACGCCGAGGCCGCCTTCTGGCAGTGGGATGCGGCTGATCTGCCATTCGTAGGATTCGAAGACGCCGCGATCACGACGGTTCACCGTCAACTGGGACGTATAATAGGGTCGCCCGGTTTCCATCGTCGCCCGGAAACGGTGCAGGATTTCTTCCGCGTCCTCTTTCAGCAAGACGCTGCGGATGACCGTGTCGAAGTCCTGCCCGACGAGATCCGGGATGGTGTCAAAGCTGTTGCGCGCCGTCGGGTTGGCCTGGCGGAAGCGAAATTTTGCGTCGATCAGGTAGATCCCGAGCGGCGCTTCATTAAGCAGCGTCTCATACTGGGCGGTGCGGCGGGACAACACGGCCTTCGCCTCTCTGCGGGTACGCGCCTGCCGAAGGTGAGTCTGGACGCGAGCGGTCAGTTCGTGCGCGGAAAACGGCTTGATCAGATAGTCGTCGGCCCCGGCGTTGAGGCCCTCGACACTCGACTCTATTCCCGCCCGGGCGGACAGCACGATGACCGGGATTTCTTTCAGCGCCGAGTCGGCGCGCAGTTCCTTGAGCAACCCAAACCCATTGAGGACAGGCATCATCACGTCGGTGAGAACCAGTTCGGGCGGCCGGGCGCGCGCCGCCGCCAACGCTTCGGCGCCGTCATTCACCGCCTCGACCGACCAATGGTGGCTGAGCAAACGCACCAAATATTCCCGCATGTCCGCGTTGTCATCGGCCAGGAGGATGCGCGCGCCGTGGGTTTCGGATGGTTCGAACGGGAGGGCCTCGGGTTCGGGGACCTGCTCAGAGGACGATCCGCCCGGAATCCAGCGGAGGGCTTCTTCAACGTAAGGACGAGCGCCCAGCGAGGGGGTTGCGGAAGGGTTGGGCGCCTTGATGCTCTCGGGGGGCAGGTGGGCTACGCCGGCCGGAATGAAGACAGTGAACGCGGTGCCGACGCCGGGCTGGCTCTCGGCGGAGATGGTGCCGCCGTGCAGGTTGACCAGCGCCTGGACCAGCGAAAGCCCGATGCCGGAACCTTCGTGCGTGCGGGACCGCGCATTTTCGACGCGGTGGAAACGTTCGAACAAGCGCGGCATCTCCGCCGCTGCAATTCCGACGCCGGTGTCGCGCACGTGCAGGGCGGCGCCGCCACCGACGGATCGAAGCGAAACTTCGATCCCGCCCTTGAACGTGAACTTAAAGGCGTTCGAAACCAGGTTGAAGACGATCTTTTCCCACATGTCCCGGTCAATGTATAGAACGCTGGGCTGGGCCGGGCAGTCGACGGAGAACGTGAGACCGGATTTTTCCACGACCGAGCGGAACGCGCTGGCGAGGTTCCGCGTGAGCGCCGCGAGATCCACCGGCTCATACGCGACCTGGATGCGCCCCGCCTCGATCCGCGAAAAATCGAGCAGCGTGTTCACCAGCTTGTAGAGCCGGAGCGCATTGCGGTGGAGCAGTTCGATCTGCACACGTTGCGGCTCAGTGAGCGGCCCCTGCGCGCCGGTGAGAATGTCCTCCGCGGGGCTCAACATGAGCATGAGCGGGGTGCGGAACTCGTGACTCACGTTGCTGAAAAAAGTGGTCTTGGCCCGGTCAAGCTCCGCGCGCAGCTCGGCCCGCTTGCGCTCCTCCTGATAAGCGGCGGCGTTGCGCAAGGCGGTCGTGATGTGCGCCGCCGCCAATTCGAAGAACCCGAGATAGCGTTCGTCGAGGGAGCGATGAGGGCTCGCGCCCACGATCAGGACACCATAGGCGTGAGGCTGCCCCCCCGAAGCGAGCGGCAGCGCAATGGCCGAATGGGGTTGCTGCTCCCATTTTCCCGTCGGGAGACGACCGAACCGGGCAAGATGCTTGAAGACTTCGGGGCGACGCTCATGGAAGACCGGGCCGAGGAGCCATCCGCTTTCCGTGTTCGCGTCGAGTTCGATCGTGGCGGGGGCGGCCGGATGTGGTTTATCCTGCTCAAACCCGCCGGAAGCGACCAGCCGCGCGCGCTGGCCCGACTCATCGAGGAGGTATAAGAGGGCAAACGGAACGTCGTGCACATTCGCCTTCAGGAGGGCGGCCGCCTCCACGCACGCCTGCTCCGCGGTGTGAGCTTTGGCCGCAATGGCGCCCAAGTCGCGCAGCGTCCCAAACTGACGTTCGCCGTAAGCCTGGCCGGTGATTTCGTCCGCCGTACAATGCACCCCGCCCATGCCGTTTGGCGCGGTCTCGTCGGGCAGGGGACTATACGCAACGTGGAAATGGCACTCCTCGAGGAAACCGTTGCGATCGATCAGCAGTTCCAGGTCGTCGCTGAAACTCGCCGGCGCGCCATGGTAGGAGCCTTCGATCATCGGCCCGACGATGTTCCAAATCTCGGCCCAGCAGTCCGGGCCGGACATGCCAAACGACTGCGGATGCTTCGCGCCACAGACGGGTCGAAACGCGTCGTTATAGATCTGGATGAGCTTCGGCCCCCACCACACCAGCATCGGAAAGCCACTGCGCAGCACCAGTCCGACCGCGAGGCGAAGCTCGCGGGACCATTGGGACATCGGACCCAAGGGGGTCTTGGACCAATCGATGGAGCGAAGAATCTCGCCCATCTCGCCCCCCTCGGAGACCGAGCTTCCGAATTTCGTTGCGACCGCATCGCTCATCACGCGGTGCAACGATTTCGGCGCTGCTGGCTCGGCCAGCGTGGTCGGACCATCGGCGTTTCGAAGCCTCGGATGAAATTCATTAATGCGAGCATGGCGACAGGAACAGGGAGCACGCGCGTCGCAAGCGCCAGCACCCAATGGTGGGGAAAACCCCGTCACCTGTAAGGCGGTTTTGCCGGGGGTAGTGTTAACGGACCCCGGTCGAGCGGGATTGGCAGACCAGACTGAGCAAGACCTTGGAAGCTCGCACTCGCCGCCTGCGCACCCAAGTGGCTGGCCGACACGCGGCTATCTGAATCGAGTTCTTCGGCGGCAAACTCGACCTGCTACCAACTTATCCTGGATAGAAGATCACCCATTAGAAAAATAGCAGAACGCCCACAAAAAAACTTCGCGTCCTTTAGCTTTCCTAATCTTACTCGCGACTTGAGATTAGCCGCAGACCATCCTCCCGCTACGGCTCCGTGCGTGATCTCGCTGGAAACCATCCTTTGCACGGAGGAGCTGAAACGCCGGCCTTCGAGAATTCCGGATTACGAATCGGAGAACCGGGCAATTAGAGCACTCACTCAGGCGCTGGCTAACTCGCCCGGCACCATTCTTCAAGCACTCGTCGAGACGATCCTGCAGCTTTGCCGAGCCGGTTCAGCCGGCGTAAGTCTGCTAACGAAAGATGAGAAAGCGTTTTATTGGCCCGCGATCGCCGGCGAGTGGACTCTCCATATCGGCCAGGGTACGCCCCGAAATTTTGGCCCATGCGGCGATGTGCTTGATCGCAATGCACCCCTCTTATTTAAAAACCCCGAAAAACGTTACCTTTATCTCCTGCCCGTAACGCCCAAGTGCGAGGAGTGCCTGCTGGTTCCTTTTTTCGTCGAGGGAAGAGCGGTCGGGACCATCTGGGCAGTGTCGCACGACGAAGACCGCAAGTTCGACGCTGAGGATTTGCGGCAAATGGTGAGCCTGGCAGACTTTGCGTCCGCGGCCTATCGGGCGGAAACGTTAATGAGTGCTTTGGCGAAGCAAACCGCGGAATCGCGGAACAGCGAGGATCGTTATCGTACCTTGTTCGACCTGGGCCCCGTGGCCGTCTATTCGTCCGATACCGCTGGGGTGATTCAGGAATTCAACAACCGTGCCGTCGAACTGTGGGGGCGCGCGCCGGAGTTAGGCGATACTGACGACCAGTTTGGCGGTGGGTTCAAATTATTCCGTCCCGGCAGCAGTCAGCCGTTCCCTGAGCCTGCCGTTCTAATAAACGGCAAACCCCACAAAGCGCATAACGTGGAAGGATTCATCGAGAGGCGTGAACCGTCGGGCCGCTCGATGAATCCTTCCACGTTATGCGCTTTGTGGGGTTTGCCGTTTATTAGAACGGCAGGCTCAGGG